>JAJZQT010000079.1 GCA_021803005.1 Actinomycetes bacterium | reverse complement strand
ATGGTCCACGAAGATCCCGACAAGCGCCCCAAGAAGATAACCCAGATGCTCCGCTCCGGGCAGGAGATCCTCGTCCAGATCGTCAAGGACCCCATGGGCACCAAGGGCGCCCGGCTCACCACCCAGCTCTCCATCCCCGGCCGCTTCCTGGTCTACGTTCCCGACGGCGACGGCGTCGGCGTTTCCCGCCGCCTGCCCGACGATGAGCGGCAGCGACTGCGGCAGATCTGCCGCGAGCTCAAGGTCAAGAAAGCGGGACTGATCGTGCGCACGGCGGCCGAGGGTGTCACAAAAAAGGAACTACTCAACGACATCAAGTTCCTCGAGAAGATGTGGCAGACGGTCCAGGGTCGCGACAAGTCGTCCAAGGCGCCGGCCATGCTCTATTCCGAAGCTGAAGTCTCGCTCAAGGTCATCCGCGACATCTTCAACGACACCTTCGAGCGGGTCCTGGTTGACTCGCGGAAGGAATATGACAAAATACGCTCCTTCATCAAGAAGACTTCCCCCAAGCTGGCCGAGCGGGTGGAGATGTACCAGGGCTCCAAGCCGCTGATGGAGACTTACGGCGTCGACGAGGAGATCAAGAACGCGCTCCTGCGGCGCGTCGACCTTCCCAGCGGCGGCTACATCGTCATCGAGTACACCGAGGCGCTGACCATCATCGACGTCAACACCGGCCGCTACGTGGGCCGCACCCGCCTCGAGGACACCATCGTCAAGACCAACATCGAGGCCTGCAAGGAAGTCGTGCGCCAGTTGCGCCTGCGCGACATCGGCGGCATCATCATCATCGACTTCATCGACATGGCCCGGCCGCGAAACCGCCAGCAGGTGCTCGACACCCTGGGCGAGGAGCTCGAGACCGACCGCACCAAGACTTATATCGTCGAACTCTCGCCCCTGGGGCTGGTGGAGATGACCCGGCAGAACGTCACCGAGGGCCTGAGGGGAATCCTCACCAAGACCTGTCCCACCTGCAACGGCGAGGGCGTCATCATCTCCGAGGAGTCGATGGCGTTCGACATCGAGCGGCGCCTCAGGCGCCTGGCGGCGACTTCACCGAACGAGGCGTTCCTGGTCGAGGTGCACCCCAAGGTGGCGGCGATGCTGATCGGGCAGGGCGGGGCCAAGCTCAAGGAGATCGAGGAAGAGACGCACAAATATTTCAGTTTCGAAGGTCTCGACACCATCCCCATAGATACTTTCGAGATCTCTGCGGAAGGCAGCCGCGAGGCTATCCAGCGGGCGTCGCTGCCGGTGGCCGAGGGCGACGAGGTGCGCCTGCGCATCGAGGAGCCGCACATGTACAACACCAATGACGGCATCGCCCGCATTGACGGCTACGTCGTCAGCGTCAGCGGCGCCGGCGGCATGGTCGGGGAGGACCGGAAGATCCACATCGACAGCGTCAGCCGCACCTGCGCCTACGGGTCGATGGTGGAGGAAGGGACCAAGGCGGGCGCAGAAGATGCCGGTAGCGGCGAGAACAGCGGCAGCGGCGACGTCGATATGCCCAAGCGCCAGGACTGGAGCATTAATCACGAGGAGCGCGGGTAATTCAATGCATCCCGGTGGCGCAGCGGGCGGAAGACATTAAAGGTGGCTTTTAGCCTCTGGCGTTGCTATAATCCCAAAGGCTAAAATCCGGGAAAAATCCTCCGGTAATCAAAGGAAACTCATGTACGCGGTAATCGAACTTGGCGGCAAACAGTACAAGGTAGCTCAGGGCGAGGAACTCCTCGTCGACCGGCTGGATCTCGACGAGGGCAAGTCCCTGTCGCTGACGCCGCTGCTCGTGGGCGGCGAGACCACGGCGGTGACCGCCGCCGAGCTCAAGGGCGCCAGGGTCAAGGCCAAGGTCGAGGAGCATCTGCTGGGAGACAAGATCCGCGTCTTCAAGTACAAGCCCAAGAGCGGCTACCGGCGCACCAAGGGCCACCGCAGCCGCCTCTCACGGGTCACCATCCAGACGATAACGGCGGCCGGCGGCAAGAAGGCCGAGGTCAAGCCGACAGCCAAGGTCAAGCCGACAGCCAAGGTCAAGCCGGCAGCCAAGGTCAAGCCGGCAGCCAAGGCGGAAGCCAAGCCCACCAAGGAAACCAAACCGGCCAAGGCCGAAAAGAAAACGGAGAAGGAATAAATGGCTCATAAAAAAGGCGCGGGCACAAGCAGGAACGGGCGCGACTCTCAGTCCAAGCGTCTGGGGTGCAAGAGCTTCGGCGGCCAGTTCGTCAGCGCCGGCACCATCATCGTACGCCAGCGCGGCACCAGGTTCCGTCCCGGGCCGGGCGCCGGAATCGGCGGCGACGATACCATCTTCGCGCGCGTAAGCGGCCGCGTCGTCTTCTCCCAGGGCGCCAGCCGTACCATCAGCGTGGTTCCGGTGGAGGAAGTCTCCTGATATTCCTTCCGCAAGCGGGATAGGATAAGTTTAGGCCGCCATAGGGTGGCCTTTTTTATGCCGTCTTCTGGAAAGAGATCTTTGTCTTAGAGGAAAAATACCGGAGAAGATAAAGAGTATCTCTAATATAACCAGACGAAGGAGGAGAATCATGAGCATGACAGCGTTGATCCTGGCCTATATCGTCATTGCTGTGCTGATCTCCCTTGGGGTCGCCAGGAATTTCGGCAAGAGCAACGGTTTTGGCATAGGCATCATCTTCCTGCCGGTCATCTTTATTCCAATCCTCGCTTTTGGACCGGCAATATATCAACCGGAGAACGTGTAACGGCTGCCTGGAGCTTGCCGCATTTAATTCTTGTTTTACGATCACGCAAAAATCGAGATCAGGGCGGGGAGGGGCGGAAACGGCTGCATGAGTTTCCGCCGCGAGAAGTTCGTTCCCAAAGGCGGGCCTGACGGCGGCGACGGCGGCGATGGCGGCGATGTCATCCTCGAGGCCACGAATCGCATGCGTGATTTAATGTACTTTCAGCGCCAGCGGCACTTCCGCGGCGAGGACGGGCGTCCGGGACAGGGAGCCAACAAGCATGGCAAGCGGGGGGAGGACGCGCTGGTTTCGGTTCCCCCAGGCACGCAGATCAGGGATGAGAACGGGGAACTGCTCGCCGACCTGACCAACAACGGCCAGAGTTTTGTCATCGCCCGCGGCGGCGAGGGCGGACGCGGCAACGCCCGCTTTGCTACTTCCACCCGGCGGGCTCCGCGTTTCTCCGAGCTCGGCCTCGCCGGTGAGGAGCTGACCCTCATGCTCGAGCTCAAGCTGCTTGCCGACGCCGGCCTTCTTGGCTTCCCCAACGCCGGCAAATCGTCGCTGCTGAGGATGATCTCGCACGCCAAGCCCAAGGTCGCGAATTATCCCTTCACCACGGTGGCGCCCATGCTGGGCACCGTGGAGGAACCCGACCACCGCAACCAGTTCACCGTCGCCGATATCCCGGGGCTGCTCGAGGGGGCCAGCCAGGGCGTAGGCCTCGGCGATCAGTTCCTCGTGCATCTGGAGCGCACGCGGCTGCTCATCCACCTGGTCGACGCGACCGGCTATTACGGACGCGATCCGGTTGACAATTTTCTGACAATTAACAAAGAGCTGGCGGGCTTCAGCCCCGAGCTGGCGGCGAAATGGCAGCTGGTCGCCGTGAACAAGATCGACCTCGTTGACGAGACGGCCGCCAAAGACCTGACTGCCCGGCTGGCCGAAGAGATCGTCTCCTTAAGCCGCGCCCACGACCCGGCCTTTGGCTGGCTGCTGCAAGATGCCGAGGGCGATCCTGATAAAATCGACGGCTCACGAGCGGTGCTGAACATATCGGCGGCGACCGGCGCCGGCGCCCGGAAACTGACTCGCCAGGCTTATGCCCTGCTACAGCGCGCCTGGTTGCGGGAGCCGGCCGTCATCGCGCCCGAGCCGGAGGGACATATCACCTACCGCCCCGGAGCCGAGGACCACTGGCAGGTGGTAAAGGAAGGAGGCCGCTACCTGGTTACCGGCCAGGTTGTCGAGCGTCTCGTCGCCCGCACCGATTTCGAGAACGAGGAAGCGGTCGGCTTCCTGCAGGAACGCCTGGAGCGCCTCGGCGTCAGCGACGCCCTGCGCCAGGCTGGCGCCGCCCCGGGGGAAGATGTGGTCATCGGTGACATGGAGTTTGAATTCTGGTAAGGCTGCGCAAGGATTTCCCCGGAAAGGCCGTGCGGCTTGACATCGTTCCCTGGAAAGTTTGGGATGCTGAGGCCGGGAGTCCGGCCGGTTATATCCGGGATGCTATGCCGGGGAGAGTTTTTTTGAGCGGGGAGCAGTATTTCGCGAGGCGGCAGTATATTTGAGCCACGCCTGGGAATCTGTTAGGTTTGGCGCGACCGGGAGGTTTCAATGAAGGGCAAAAAATGAATCCGAATTTCGCCGATCGTCTTGCCTCAGAGGTTCTCGCCAAGCGGTCCCAGGTCTGCGTCGGCCTCGACCCGAGCCTGGACCGCATGCCGGCGGCCTTGATCGAGCGGTACAGCAATGCGTCCGCCCAGGGTTGCGGCTGCGGCCGCCACGAGATCGCCGGATGCTTCGAGGAATTCTGTGCCGCCATCATCGACGCCGTGGCGCCGCACGCGGTCGCGATCAAACCGCAGCTCGCCTGCTTCGAGCAGTACGGGCCTCCGGGGCTGAAGGCATTCAAGCATCTTTGCAACCATGCTTCCAGGGCCGGCCTTTTGGTCGTTGCCGACGCCAAGCGGGGAGACATAGGCGTCTCGGCCGCGGCCTATTCGGCGGCGTATATCGGACGCCCCCAGGGATTCGTCGCCCCCATCGCCAACCTTGGCGCCGACGCCATCACCGTCAATCCGCTCTTCGGCAGCGACGGCATGCAGCCGTTTCTCGATGATTGCAGCCGGTACGGCGCCGGCATCTTTGTGCTCGTCAAGACCTCGAATCCCGGCTCCGCGGAGTTACAGGATCTGCTGGTTTCCGATGAAGTTCCGGCCGGAGGCGCTGTCGCGCGCGCTGAAAGCCGGGCCGGAGGCGCTGTCGCGCCTGGGCAAACACCACGCAAATTCCACGAAAAAGTGGCATCCTTGGTCGATGAATGGGGAATCGGCCTCGTTGGCGATTCGGGATATAGCAGTGTCGGTGCGGTTATCGGCGCCACCCATCCCGAAGAACTGGCCGGGCTGCGGAAGATGCTGCCCAAGTCGCTGTTTCTCATCCCCGGTTACGGGGCCCAGGGGGGCGGCGCCGGCAATGTGGCCGCCGCCTTCGATTCGCGGGGCCTGGGTGCACTGGTGACCGCTTCCCGTAGTATAATCTACGCTGGACAGGGAGAGGATTTCGCGACTGGCGCGGCCGAGGCGGCGGAGCGCATGCGCTCCGAGCTGTGGCAGCAAAGCCGGGAAAGCTGAAATCTCCGCCCGCGTTGTAGGCTGGAGGCAGGGCATGTTTCCGCTCTATGAATTCAAAATAGTAAAGTTCCTCGGTGTCGCCGGCTTTGTGGCCGCTTGCGTGATCGCCGCCATTATCACGTTTAACTCCGGCATCCTCGGCGGCGGTCCGGCATCAGGCTCGGGCTCGGCCCAGGTGATCGACTCCCCGGCGGCGGCCGCAGATGCCTCCGCGGCGCAGCCGGCCGCGGCGCCGACGACCGGAACCCGCACGCATGTTGTCGCCGACGGCGACAGCTTTTACACGATAGCCCGCAAGTATGACGTCACGATCTCACAGATCCAGCAGCTCAATCCCAATATAGATCCACAAAATCTGACGGCTGGCACCAAGCTCGTGATTCCCTGACATATGAAAACGTCTTTTACCAACTGGTAGCTCCCAAGCGCATGAAACGGAAAATCCCGGCATTCTTACTGCCCATAATCCTGCTGCTGCTGGTGTTCCCCCTGGCGCCCGCCGCCGCCGACCCGGTGCCGCCGCAGGTTGCCGCCACGTCCGCGGTCATGATCAACGCCGATACCGGCCAGTTGCTCTACAGCGTCAACCCCGACGCGCACCTGGCGATGGCGAGCACGACCAAGATGATGACGGCGCTCATCATCATCGAGAAATGCAGGGATCTGAAGGCGCCGGTCACCACCAGCGAGCGGGCGGCGACCATTGGTGAGTCTTCCATTTTCCTCAAGGCGGGCGATACGCTGAGCGTTCAGGAAATGCTCAACGGCCTGCTTATCCAGAGCGGCAACGACGCCGCCATCGCCCTGGCTGAATACGAGGCCGGCTCCGAGGAGGCCTTCGTCGACCAGATGAACAAGCGGGCGGCGCAGCTGGGAATGACCAACACCCATTTTGTCAACGCCCACGGCCTCGACGCCGATGGCCATTACACCAGCGCCGCCGATTTCGCCAGGCTGGGCCGCGAGCTGATGAAGCATCCCGAGATCTGCGAGATCGTCAAACGCACCTCGTACGATATCAACTGGCCCGGCGACCCGGTGCCGCGGACAATGATCACACATCTCCATGTGATGGAAACCCACCCGGAGATCAACGGCATCAAGACTGGCTTCACCGACAATGCCGGGCAGTGCGTGGTCGTTTCCGCCAGCCAGAACGGCGTCAATCTCATCATCTCCTACCTGGGAGGCCCTTCGCTGGATCAGCGCGATGCCGACATCCTCAGCCTGGAACAGTATGGCTTCGACAGCTACCAGCAGAAGACCGTCATCGCCCGGGGCAACGAGTACGCCTCGGTGGACGTTCCCTTTAACCACGATAAAAAGCTCCCGCTCACTGCCGAGGAAGACGTCTCCCGCCTGGTCTATATGAAGAGCGACGTCGAGCAGCACCTGGTGCTTCCGGACGAGCTGCAACTGCCCATCCACAAGGGTGATAGAATCGGTCTGGTCGAGATCACCGAAAACGGAAAATATGTTGGCAGCACTTATCTGCTGGCGAGCGAGGACATCAAGGAGCCAGGCGTCACCGAGCGCATGTCGTATTACATGCATTCGGCGTTTGGATTCCTGCTCTCGGCCGCCAGGGTTAACTAGCCGCGAGGCCATCGGCGACGCTGGCCCAAGGGAGGTAACCGCATAATGATCGTCACCGTTACACTGAACGCTGCTCTGGACCGCACGCTTACCGTGCCTAACTTCCAGGCGGGTTTCCGGCATCGCGCCAGCGAGAGTCTGACGCTTCCCGGTGGTAAGGGCGTCAATATAGCGCGGGCCCTCAAATCGCTGGGTCAGCCGGTAATCGCCACGGGCCTTGCCGGCGGCAAGACCGGCATCAGGATCGTGGAGGATCTGACCGCTGAGGGCATCCTCAACGATTTTGTCCGCATCCGCGGCGAGTCGCGAACGTCGACCGCCATCATCGACCCCACCAGCAACACCCAGACAGAGGTCAACGAATACGGCCCGGTGGTCACCGCCCGCGAGCTGCACGCCTTCATGGAGAAATTCACCTACATCGCCAAGGGAGCGGACGTCGTCATCGTCGCCGGTTCGCTTCCCCGGAAGGTGAAGGACTCGTTTTACAAGGACATAATGGCGGTGCTGGCGGAGACCGACGCCCTGACGGTCCTGGATACCGCGGGCGAGCCGCTGCGGTTGGCCATAAAAGCAAAACCTGGTCTGGTATCGCCAAACATCTTCGAGGCCGAGGCGCTCATCGGCCACGAGTTTGCCGAGGATGAAGACTCACTCGATGCGGCGGCGCAGCTCAACCGTATGGGCGCCGACTCGGCGATAATCACCTACCCCAGCGGCTGCTACGCCTATCTTGACGACGGCGCCGGCGTGCAGAAATCCTACACCGTGCGGATACCGCCGCTCGATCCCATCAGCACCGTCGGTTCCGGCGACGCCTTCCTGGCCGGGTTCGTCTCGGCCCGGCTTTCGGGCAAGAGCGA
>JAJZQT010000078.1 GCA_021803005.1 Actinomycetes bacterium | reverse complement strand
TCACGTCTAAGGATCTCGACGACCTTCTCAATCAGACAAATTCACCCGCTGTGGAATCCTGCGCCCTCACCGGCGAGGGGGTCTTCGAGGCGCTGAAGAATGTCAGCAAGCAGGTGATGGCAAGAACAGAACGGGAGTAAGGTGCCGCCGCCTGTCACTTCTTTTTCGCCGCCGTCCCGCGTTCCAGCACGGCCGTAACAAAGTCAATTACGCCGTCTATTTCCCCTTCTACCTCCGTCCAGCACCGCATCAGTTGCTCATTGCGATGGGCGTCGCTGCCTCCGAGCTCGGCCAGACTGAACTCATCGGCGATGCGGCGGGCAAGGGCGCTGGCGGTGTCATCGGGCCAGTTGCCGTTGTAAACCTCGATTCCGTCCACCTGGGGCGCGATCCGCGCATAATAATCTTCCGCGGCGTTGGCGCCGCCGCCATTCCCCGCAAACGGATGGGCCCAGACCACCGCAGTCATCTCCGGTCTTTGCATGCGCCCGGGCAGGGATTGCACTGCTTTGAGTCCACGCAGGAAATCGAGGTCCGCCGAATAGATGAGGAAATCCCCTGCCGGTGAGGATATCTCGACACCTGGTATCACCCTGAGCGCGAACGTTGCCACGCTGGCGATGTCGTCGTAGTCGGCGAGGTTACCGTGATTGGTAAGGCATACGGCTTCCAGTCCGTGCCTGGCGGATTCCCTCAGAAAAGCTTCCTTTGCCATGCTCGAGCAACGGCTTCCCGGAGAAGTGTGGACGTGTGTATCGATGCGCATGGTAGTGTTTCCTGCAGACTGGCTCCCGGGCTTCCTGCGGGACTCTAGGCTTCCTGCTGCTCGTGTGTTGCTATGATCTCGTCGAGCTTGGCGGAGTAACGCTCAAGCAGCTCCCGTGTATCCTCGATGGTGTCGCCCTCGGCATAGATCTCGAAGAGCGGCTCATCGGGAGAGGGCAGCACCTGGGCCCAGCCATTTTCGTGGAAGACCTTGATGCCATCCAGGCGGCTGACGTTCTCCTCATCCTGGATACTTTCGGAGATCTCGCGCATGGCCACACCCTTCAGCGACCAGGGGCAGCTCTTTGTTTCCCGCATCAGGGTGGTATCGGGTATCTGAGCCACGAGCTCCGACAGGGGCTTTTCCGAAACCGCCAGCAGCTCCAGGACCTTGCCCATGCTCATGAGAGCGTCATGGGCCGGTAGAAAGCCAGGGAAGATGAAATCGCCGCCGACCGCGCCGGCGAAGATCACGCCCGGTTGGGCGGCGGCCTCGGTAAGCGCCGCCTGGGAGACCTTGGTCCTCAGGATCTCACAGCCGGTTCCATCAACCAGCCGTTCAGCCAGGCGCGAAACCGTCAGGGGCAAGGCGATCTGGCCGCTTCCTTCAGAGTTCGCCATCAGCTTGAGCAGCAGAAACAGGGTCTTTTCCGGGGAAATCTCCACGCCGTTCTCATCGATGAGGAATATCTTCTCCGCGGCGTTGTCGATGGTTATGCCAAGATCGGCCCCCGCCGAGACTACCAGTTTCTGCGCGCGGATGGTTTCAGCCCCAAGGCTAGTTGACGTAATAGCAGTTTTGTCTTCATCAAGAAAAGTATTGAGCGCGATGATCTCGGCTCCCAGTTTCGATAAAAGCCGGCTGGCGATGAGCGAAGCGCTGGAATAGCTGTGGTCAAGAACAAAGCGGAAACGGCGGGCCCGGATCTTCTCTACGTCCCAGGTGTCGATCAGGCCCTGTACATATTCCTCGGTGGTGCGCACCGGGTACATGATCCTGCCGATCTCGGTGTAGAACGCGCGGCGATAGTCATGACGGTTATAATATTTTTCGATGTCGCGCTCGGTGGAACCGCCGATGGGACTGCCGGGCGGTTCGAAGAACAGGATCTGCATGACCTCCGGGTGCCAGGCCGAGACCCTGACGTGGATGCCGCCGGCGGCGTTGCCGCACTTGAGGTCAAAGCGGTTGACCGATGCCGGCGTCACCCTGAGGTCGCGCGCGTTGACTCCGGTGGAATTGAGGCCGGCGGCGATGGCGCGTTTGATCATTCGCGAAGCCGGGTGCTCGTCACGGCTGCAGCTGACCTGCGCGCCCTTGTCCAGGGTAGTACCATAGGCCATTGCCAGCTTCAGGGCGAGTTCGGCGGTGATGTCCACGTTCACCAGGCCGGCAACCCCATCCTTGCCGAATAGGGTGGAAAGCGCCCGCCACTCCCAGATAATGCTGGAATAAACGTGCGCGCCCGCCTCGATCACCTTGAAAGGATAGATTTTTACGTTGCTGGCGACCATGCTGTGGTCGCCGATGCTGCACTCGTCCCCGAGGGCGGCATTGGCGTGTATGGTTGCCGCGGGCTTGATGTCGCAGTTCTTGCCGATGATGGCGCCGCTGACCTTGGCTCCCGACCCGATATAAGTATTGGAGTCAACCACGCAGTGGTCGGTTTCGGCGTTGTCCTTGACCACTACGTTGTTGCCCAGGATCGTATACGGCTGGATCTTGGCGTCGGTGTCGATCTTGGCATAGTTTCCGATGAGCGCCGGCCCCCGGATGTTGTCGAGGCTGTCGAGGTTGAGCTTCTCGCCGATGTAGATGTTCTCACGCAGCCTGATGCCCGGGATATTAACGCTCACCTTGCCGTCGAGGGCGTCATGGTTGGCCCTCAGGAACTGGTTGATGTTGCCTATGTCCTGCCAGTACCCATCGCAAGGATATCCGTACATCGGCTTGCCGCGGGCGAGCATCTTGGGAAACAGCTCCTGGCTGAAATCGTACTTCGTGTTTTCTGGTATGTAATCGAAGATCTCCGGTTCAAGCACATATATGCCGGTGTTGACATAATCACTGAATACCTGCCCCCAGCTGGGCTTCTCCAGGAACTGCTTGACGTGGTTGTCCTCATCGACGATGACCACGCCGAATTCCAGGGGATTCTCGACGCTCTTTAAAGCCAGGGTGATCATCGAGCCCTTGCTCTTGTGAAAGTCGATGACCTCGGTCAGATTGAAATCGGTGAGGGCGTCGCCGCTGATAACTATAAAGGTCTCATCGAGGTGCTCGAAGGCGTTGCGGACCGATCCGGCCGTGCCCAGGGGACTTTCCTCCACGGAATACTCGATTGAAACGCCGAGAGAGGAGCCGTCGCCGAAATAGCCGCGAATGCTCTGGGGGAGGAAGGCGAGTGTCACGATGATGTCGGTGAGATCGTGCTGGGCCAGCAGCTCGATGATATGTTCCATGCACGGCTTGTTGACGATGGGAACCATGGGCTTGGGCTGGTTGCTTGTCAGCGGCCGCAGCCTCGTTCCCTCTCCCCCGGCCATCACTACTGCCTTCATCTAACCCCTTTCGTTGCCAGGAATCAAATTAATGTTTTCCTGTCTATAACCGTAAAACCCGATTGTCAACCATGGTTGTGCTTACAGATGACGATAAACATTGCCCGTGGCGCCCTGGCGCTGCCGCTCACGGCGCGGTATTGACGCGTGTAAGCTTTGTCAGTCCCTTGAGCGTATACAGCAGGCCCGTAAACAGGGAGCCGGCAACCGCGATCCAGAAAAGGAGTTCCCACGGCCCCCATCCCAGCATGGCCAGGACGATGGCCAGCATGAAGATCGCGGTGTAGATTTTTCCCAGAAAGGAAACCCGCAGCTTCATTCCGCGGCTGCCCAGGAACTTATACCCAAGAATCATGAAAATATCCCGGCCGACGACCAGGGCCACGCCAAGAATCGGCAATTTGCCGGCAATCGTGAGGGCGGCGATAGTGCAGCTGATGAAGATCCTGTCCGCCAGGGGATCGAAGATACGGCCGAACTCCGTCACCGTGCCGGTTGACCTGGCGATGCGACCGTCGAGAAAATCCGTGAAAGCAGCGGCGGCGAATATGATCGTGGCCGCGGTGCTGGAACCGTCCCCGGACTGGAGCACCAGGACGACTATGGCTGGAACGGCAAGGATACGAAGCAGCGTAAGCAGGTTGGCAAGCGTCGCCAAGGGCGTCCTTTCGCTTCAAGACACGGGCTGGCAAAACATTGCCATAAAATATCACATCCAGGGTCCTGCAGCCGCACTGCTTTTATGTCGCCCTAAACCTGCCGGCCCTCAGGCTCCGGGACCGGCTCCGCCGCCCTGGGTAGAGCCCGATTGCCTGACGACAAATCCCTGATACTGGATGCCAGTGGACGAGGGCGTTCCCGCGATCTGGGCCAGGTAGGTCTCACCGAGCCTGGCGATGTGTTCGCGGACGCTGTCGAAATAGTTGAAGTGGACCTGCTCGTCATCGATGATAGCCTCAAGCAGTTTGGCGCTGATGCTATCGCCGCTCTCACGGCATATCTGCTGAAAGGCGTTATATGAATCTATGGCGCCATCCTCCAGTTTGGTGTCGGCCTCGAAAATAAAGGTGACCTCACCGTCCTGTTTCGGTTTGGCGGCTGCCTGAGTTGTGGGCTCCCCGCCCAGTTCCTTCACGCGCTCGGCAAACATCTCGGCATGGCGCATCTCGTCGATGGCAATCAGCTTGAGCTTGGCGGCCATGTCGCCGTAATCCATGTTGGCGAGATTGTAGTGATGGTTCATATACTGGGTGATGGCATTGAGCTCCATACCGCGCGCCCGGTTGAGGGCGTCTACAACATTTTTCTTCTTCTTGTCGCGCGAGGTCTGTGCAGCCATGGCGGCTCTCCTTTTTCCATTTGGCGGGATATCAGCCGTGCGGGGCTTCCCTGCAATATACCGGCAGCAGCTGTTGTCTTCCATTATATCCGGCAGGAAGGATCGCAAAACTGGGCGTAAATTCCCGTGAGAGGCCCTGTAGGGCGCCCTAGGTAGTGCTGGTGACCTCCACTACGCTGAAAGTGCCACCCGGTGAGGTTACATAGGCAAAACGTCCCGCGGCAATGACATAGAGGGCGCTGGAAAGATTGATCGGATCCCGCAGGGAGCCGACGATCTGTGGAATGGTGACGTCGCTGATATCCACAACCGTGATCCTGCTGTTGTCCGCGGAGGTCATGAAAGCAAGCTTGTCGGCGACATCGACAAAACACGACTGGCCGATGTAGGCATCGCTGGTTATGTGGCTGACGATGTTCATTGAAAGCGGGTTGGAGATGTCCACGATGCTGAAGGTGTGATCCAGGTTGCCTGGGATATAGAGATAATTGCCGACTATTGCCATCTGGTCACCACCGCGGAAATAGAGGGAATTAAGCGAAGAGGCGATGGTTGGATGGGCGGGATCCGAAATGTCGATTGAGTTTAAGTAGGATCTGTCGGTGCCGCCGTCCAGCTGGTGCGAAACCACGTAGGCATGAGTGCCATTGACGGAAATTCCGTCCGCCCTGTAGAGCCTGATGTCGTCCCTGATTGACCCTACCACACGCGGACCCTGCGGCACCGAGATATCGACAACAGTCATCCTGTTTTCAAAGGGCGCGGTTATGTAGGCGTACTGTCCCTGTACGTCGATGTGGAGCGCACCGTCCAGGTTGATGAAATCCTGCAGGGAACCCACGATGAAGGGATTGGCGCGATTGGAAACATCCACGACCGTCAACCGGTCGCTCGTACCCGAGTACCCGGTAACCACAAAGGCGTAGTTTCCTGATACTTGCACGCCCCAGGCCCTGTCCAGCCTGCCGTAAGGATCTGTCAGAGCGCTGGTGATTACCGGGGCGTAAGGATTGGAAATATCGATTATGCTCAGGCTGTTCGATCCACCCGAGGCGATGAAGGCGTAATTGCCATCGACGTAGAGCCCGTCAGCGCCGCTCAGATTTGTGGTGTCGTGAACAGCCGCGACGATTTGCAGATTGATTTGCTGAGCTGGCGGCGGACAGGCGTAGATATTTCCGCAGCCGTCCTCCACGCTCGCCAAGACCCGGCTCCTGAAATTGCTGACTCCCATGGGGATATTGTACTGCATTGTAAAGGTAGCGCTGTCGCCCGCCACAAGAGTGCCGATCGTCATCGGCATCGCAGTTACACTGGTGATACCGCCGGAAGTACGCGCGCCTATAACGGTCACGCCAGTCGCGTCTCCGGAGGATACATTGGAGATGCTATGATCGACTGACAGGATACGGTTCACATAATCATAATAGCTGGCCCACTGGATCCTGTCGGCCTTGAGCGACAGCTCAGGCCTCACTCCGCATATGGTTTCAGCAAGGGCGGTGCCTGAGAAGATAAAAAAAACGCAGGTCGACACAATGAAACTTGCAATGATGGCTCTTTTGGTCGTCACTTGGCCCCCAAGGTCTCCAATTACCATTACATTACTATTTGATTGTCAACTGTTGAGCGCTTTTTCGTAACGGTATAGTTACGAAATCCTTCGAAGCATATTTATTCTATTCAAGTGCGTAAATCTTCGTATATAGGGGAATTCCCTACGATGATTACTATTATTTAAACTGAAATGGTTTTGTCTGAATCGGCTTGCTAAGAGGAAATAATGAGGTCAACCTGTGAGGGGAATGCGGGCATGAAAGAGCTTCCTGCTGTATCTAGGTATGATGAGGCAATAAAGGGTATTGCTTGCCTTTCGCCTGCTGTACGCTACGCAAGCTCGATGACACTGAATGTCCCGCCAGACGAGGTGACGTAAACGAATTTTCCGGAAACAAGTACATAAAGGGCGCTGCTGAGATAGAAGTTGTCTTTTAAGGACCAGATTATTTGCGGTGTGGTGATATCGGCGACGTCAACTACTCTTTACATTGTGTTTGGGGAGGGTATGAGGGAAGGCGCTTTCGATAAGGAGGGCCTGAAATATAGCCGTCCAGACTATACATCAGATCATAAAACTGGTCTTGTCAACGTTCAGTTTAGTTCGAAGCGTTCTTTGCAGGTTGGTACAAGCACGCCGCCATAAAAATGATTGCCCCGCCCTTTTTTGTGCCTAAAGGTCTTTCCCGCGGTGAGTCTATCACCTGAACAATAGGACATGATCCGGACGGAGATGCTCCTGGAAGCCGGGAGTATATCGACTATCGTTCTTAGGAGGAAATGGTCGGGACGGCCGGATTTGAACCGGCGACCCCTTGACCCCCAGTCAAGTGCGCTACCAGACTGCGCCACGTCCCGAATCAAGGGAAGTATATCACAAGGTCCCGGCCATGAGCCGCAACCCGCGGCTGGACCATCCTTACGTGAGCCGCTGCTTTCTTCCGCAGTTACCCGCAGCCGGCCTTGAGGTCGTGCCCTAGGGAGATTATTTTTTCATGGAGTGTGCGAGGTGAATCGTACCGTGTAAATTACTTCCCCGAGCTACCGAAACCGCCTTCGCCGCGGCCGGATTCGGGGAGCTTGTCAACGGCCTCGAATTCGGCCTGCGCGACCGGCATGACGACGAGTTGGGCGATGCGGTCGCCTTTTCTGATCTCGAAGTCATCCCGACCTGTATTCTGGACGATTACCATGATCTCACCCCGGTAATTGCTGTCGATAAGCCCGGGCGAATTGGTAAGGGTGATGCCGTGCCTGGCTGCAAGCCCCGAGCGTGGCTGCACGAAGCCGCCATACCCGCTGGGAATCGCGATGGCAATGCCCGTAGGGACCAGCGCCCTCTCCCCCGCCTTCAAAGACACATTGGCTATGCTTGTCAGATCGACTCCGGCATCGCCGTCATCATAAGCATGCACGGGCACAGTTGCGGCCGGGTCCAGGATTTTTATCGGGATGCGCACGCGGTAATTCTATCAGAGGGCCGGGAGGGTTTCCGCCAGCAATCCTCGGGGATGACGCCTTCATAGGCGCTGGCCGCGTCGTTGATGATCGCCTCAATGGCGTCTATGCCGCTGTCGGTGCAAGGCCGTATCAAATCGGTGGAGCCCTTAGGGTG
>JAJZQT010000009.1:27843-40798 GCA_021803005.1 Actinomycetes bacterium | reverse complement strand
GTTGGAATCGGGGCTGCATCACAACTGTTAAAACGCAGCCGCAGCATCTAGAATATCGTTTGAAGGCAGTATCTCAAGCCTGAACAAATAAGAGGCCCGGTAGATTTACCGGGCCTCTTTGTTTCTTGTTTTAATTTAGGGATTATGCCGCGTTGCCGTCTTCAGAAATCGCGCGGTATTGTTCCGCGCCCTGCTTGTAAGCGTAGTACGCGCTTTTTTCCGGCCGTACATTGTTAAGCACCACGCCGATGACGTTGGCGTTCACCTGGTCGAGCGCCGCCTTGGCGCGTATGGCGACATTGCGGTGCCCATACTGCGCATCGAGAACCAGGACCGTTCCGTCGACCATGGAAGACAAAATGGCTGCATCGGTCACCAGCCCAATCGGCGGCGCATCGATGATAACCATGTCATAATGCTTCTCCGTCCTCCTGAGAAAGCTTCTAAAACGGGCAGATCCCAGGAACTCGGACGGATTCGGCGGCGGCGGCCCGCTGCCTATCACCGTAAGGCCGGGGAGACTTTCCTCAAAAACAAGCTCTCCCTCATCTTCGAGGTGGCTGATCAAACTTGTCAAACCACCGTTTCGGGGTAAATTGAAAAGCTTGTCTTGACTCGGAAGTCTTAAGTCACAATCTATCAGTAGGACTCTTTTCTCTGCCTGCGCCATGATTACTGCAAGATTGGCGCAAACCGTTGATTTCCCCTCACCACGCTCGGCGCTGGTGATGACGATTGAATGAAGTCCTTTATCGATGTCTGTCAGGACCAGGTTCGTTCTCAGGGAGCGGAAAGCTTCGGCAATTACCGAATTTGGATAAAACTTTACGTATAGGTGATAGTCGTCGTTGTTGGCCATCTATCAGTACCTTGATGTCTCGCTAAGAGTTTCATGGGTCATTTGGGGAATAATGCCGAGTATCGGCAATCCCAAAGTTTCTTCGACTTCGTCATTCGAGCGCCAGCGTGTATCTACCATGTCCAGAAGGAAGGCAATGCCGACTCCCAGTCCTATTCCCATGAGGACCGCGAGAATCGCGTTACGCGTGGGTGTGGGACGGACCGGCGCCCCGGGAACCGCCGCGCCTTGCCAAACCTGAGCGGTCAGCCCGCTACGAGATGACTCGGTTGTCTGTATCAGTTCCGAGAAAGCATTGCCGACACCGTTGGCGATGGCAGCCGCCGCTACCGGATCGGTATCCGTGACGGTGACATCAATCAGCTGTGTTTGTTGCACAGGCTGAGCGGTTATCGCGCCCATTACCGCATCAGGTGAAGTCTGCAGTCCGAGGTCCCCCACAACCTTTTCCGCCACCGTTCGCGAAACGATCATCTTGCTCATACTGTTGGCGACTTCCTGCAAAGCGGTAGTCAGATTAAGATTTTCCGCCAACCCCTGGTTCTGCCCGACGAGTATCGTGATCGACGACTCGTAGATTTTAGTCTGCCTGGCGCTGAAGTAATAGCTAAAGAAGCCGGCTATCACCGCCGCTGCGATTACCAGCCAGATATAACGGCGAACTATTTTGAAGGCTTCGGAGAAAGTCATAACTTGTTGGAGTAAGAAATCTTTAAAAGGATCATAAACATACTATAGGCCGCCATGAGGCGGCTCTTGAGTAAATTCTAGCTTAATCTGAAACAGAATCAAAATTCGACAAACTGGTGGAATAACCTGCATGGGGGTGCGGACCGGGTATTAGGCTTGCGATTGTCGAGAGGATGGGCCGCGGCAATCGGCCAGATAATTTGTGCCGAGGGAGAAAGGGCCTTCCGGCCCTTTCTCCCTCGGCGCGTCAGCGAGTTCCAAGCTCGCAGGTTTCAAGCTCAGGTCATCATTCCCGACCTGGTAGCCGGTGTCCTCGTGGTGGATGATCGCTGGTTCTGATTGCGTTGCGTCTGCGGCTGGTTCTGCGTCTGCGGCTGGTTCTGGCTGTTCTGCCAGGCGTTCTGGCAGGCGTCGTACATCTGCTGCCAGTCACCGCTCTGCAATGCCTGCCTCATGGCATCGTAATTGGCGCCGTTCATCATTCCGTACCCCGGGGTACCGGGGCCGTACCCCATCATTCCGGGGCCGATCGGCGTGGTGCCGGTGTTGCCGGAGCTGGTCCCCGGAGATGTTGGAGCCGGAGCTGCAGGGAACTGCATCATGCTACGTCCGAAACCATAAGTCTGGTTCTGCGCAAATACCGCCGAAGCTCCGACGAGCAAGAGCCCGAGCGCTATGACTGCGATAAGAGTAAATTTGGACATGTATCACACCTCCTTTAGCATTCGATCAAGTTGACTGCAATCATTATGCCCGGCGTAAATGAAGGAAGAATGAAACGTTTGTGAAGTATTTATGAAGAACAGCCGTCTCCCTGCTGCATTGTGAGGCAAAAAAGGCGTGATTAAAATGCGGTATTACGATCAGGATGATGAGGGCAGCAGCAGGCTGAAGCTCGTGCCCTGTCCAGGCTTGCTGGAAACGCTGATGGTCCCTCCAAGCGCTTCGACATAGCGCTTGGCGATGGTCAGACCGATGCCTGTTCCTCCCCGTTCCCTGGAACGGGATTTGTCAGCCCGGTAGAAACGCTCGAAGATGTGTGGCAGATCCTCGGCGCTGATGCCGATCCCCGTGTCTGTCACCATGACCGCCACCTTGTCATCCTGCCCACGTACTTCCACCGTGACCCTGCCGCCGGCATCAGTGTACCTCAGAGCGTTGTCGATAAGGTTCGTCAGCACCTGGTCGAGCTTGTCCTCATCAGCAAGAACCGGCGGAGCGCCCGGCTCGACGTCAACCGATAATTCAACCCCTTTCTCACGGAACTGGGGCTCGAGGCGCCGCGACAGGCGCTCAAGGACCGCGGCAGCCTGCAGATTGATGATGTCGAGCTTCTCCTTGCCGGACTCCGCTCGCGACAACCGCTGCAGATCGTTGACAAGCCTGCTCAACCGCCCGGCTTCTTTGTGCACCAGCTCATAGGTCTCTTCTGTCGCCGGCACGACGCCGTCGATAAGACCCTCCATGTACCCGGATATGCTTGTGAGCGGCGTCCGTAGTTCATGGGCGATATTGGCCATCAGCTCCCGCCTCAGTTTTTGGGATTCCTGCAGGTTCTCCGCCATCATGTTAAGACTGTGCGCCAGACTGCCTATCTCATCGTGAGATCCGCTGTTCACGCGGCGGCTATAGTCTCCCTCTGCGATGCGCCCGGTAACGGCCGCCATCTCGTGAATCGGATTGGTGATCCTCTTGGATATGAGCAGGCTAAGAACCACCGCCACGGCTACCCCCGAGAGTCCGCCCCAAACCAGCGAAGTGTTGAGGATGTCACGGAACCCCTGGTCAAGATCCGCGGCCATCGCCCCCGACATCATGGTGCCCATGCCGCCTGCCGCCATGTTGGCGACATGCCTGCTGTAGGCATTGATGGTCAACTCGCGTGTCACGGCGATCACAACCCCCAGGCAGACTGCAGCAACCGCCAGATATGTCACCAGCAGCTTCCATTTTATTTGAGAAAATGTTTTCAATTATTGGCTATTTCCAGTTTATAACCGACACCGCGGACCGTTTTTATGTGCTTGGGGTCACCGGGGTCATCTTCGACCTTCTTCCTTAATTTTGCCACATGCACGTCGACCACACGTGGGTCCCCATAAAAATCATAACCCCATACCAGTTCCAGCAATTTTTCCCGCGTGAATACCATGCCCGGACGGGAAACCAGCTGCCTGAGAATCTCAAATTCGCGCGTAGTCAACTCCAGCTTGCGCCCGGCCAGTGTGGCCTCGTACCTGCCGGGATCGATCTCTAAATCGCCAGCGCGCAGAACGTCCTTTCCGGCAACTGTGTCTTTTTCCTGCCCCCGGCGCAGTATCGCTTTTACCCGCGCCACCAGTTCTCTGGGACTGAAGGGTTTGGTCAGATAATCATCAGCCCCCAGGCCTAGCCCCAGGAGCTTATCGGTCTCCTCGGAGCGAGCAGTCAGCATGAGCACGAAAACGTTCGATTCCGAGCGAAGGATACGGCAAACTTCGAGGCCGTCGACTTCAGGGATCATTACATCGAGGACGATGAGGTTGGGATGTTGGGTTCTGGCCAGCTTCAACGCCTGCGCGCCATCGGCCGCCTCGATAACCTCATAGCCTTCGCGGCCCAGATAGGATCCGACCAGCTTCCTGACGCTGGCTTCGTCGTCAACGACCAGGATTTTTTTTCCAGAGTTCATCTGGGAATGAAATGTCTCAAATCCAGCGCCGGGTTTCAGCTAAGCGTGGTTGCGGGTTCCAGGAAGAATGAAACCGCATCGATGAAGTGAGGGATATCGTCTTCCGATTGAGCCGTGACGATGTTGTGGTCCACCACGACACCCTGGCTCAAATAGATAGCTCCGGCTTTTTCCAGCGTCTCCTTTATGCCGGGAGTTCCAGTCACACGTTTTCCGGATGTCAACCCAGACGCGGCCAGAACCGCGGCGCCACCGCAGGATGCGCTGATGGGTTTGTTCATGGAATTCATCTCGAGCAGAAGAGTAAGCACGCGCTCGTCGGAGCTGAGCCTTGCGACTGCTTCGCCCCCGGGGACAAAAACCGCATCCAGGCTGGCGGCGGTTACATTACCTATCATGACATCAGGCTTCAGCAGGGATCCCTGCCGCCCGGCGATCGCTACCGCTTCCACCTCACCGATGCCGACGATAATGACCCTGGCGCCTCTTTGCCGCAGAATCTGGGCGGCTTTGACGATCTGTAAATCCCCAAAGCCCTGACCTGCGATGATGCCAATTGTCCGATCCCTTAGATCCATGTCGCTCACCATTTCACGGCTTTTACCTGATACTTACCCCTTTCATAAAGAGGTAAACTCAAGCCGTTCCACTATTCTTCTTCTCTGCGAATGAACGTAATCCTCGATTTTCCTGCTTCGGGAGTCGTGTTCTCGAGCCTTTTCTTCATCGACAGCAACCATTCCGCCATCTCCGGTGTAACGCTCTCGATGACTTGATAATGCTGCAAACCGCAGCCCTTGACGTTGCTGGCGTCCACATCCTGTGATTCCAGTAAACGCCAGTATATGCAACGCTCGCGGGTACACCAGGCATCAATGCCGTTGGCGGCATGCAGGTGGCAACGCTCACGATCTTTTTCCGCGGCTTCCGACATTTAGTCTCCTAACCAATGTCCGGGACCAGAATCCTCGCCTGGTTAGATTATACCAATCTCTGGGTATTACTTAACTGATCGATTTTCCCGGCTTGGGCGAGATTTGCTTTCCCGAAGAATTGACGATAAATTTCATTGCCTATCTCAATCTCTTTTTGGCCCAAAAACCAGCTATAAGTATTCTGACCCCGGGAGGGGAAAAAAGATTCCCCATGTTAGTATAGACACTGTTAGCATAGCGGTGCCGCCGCAAGAAAAGATGTCCAAAATCGTGCACATGGCGACAACCGCTGTCGCCAGCCGAGTTGGCCTCAATATCGACCAGGCTGACGATCTGAACACGGGCCTGGATGAGCTTCTGCGGCTCTCGGCCTCGGAAAGCAGCCGGGATAAGCCCTTTTGCGTCCGCTACGATGTCCATCCGGACCGGCTTGAGGTTCTGGCCGAAGACGTCAACGCCAGCTTTAGAGATGGAACCAGTAAAGTGAGCCGTTACCGGCGTTTCATCCTGGAGAAGGTCGCGGACCGCTTTGAGGAGAAAACGAATCAGGGCGGAAGCCTTAATGTCCTGATGGTCAAGTTTCTCAAAGGCTAACCCCGCAAATTCTTGCCTAAACGGACGCAAAATTCCTTAAGCCGGGAAGAGATCGCCTCCCTGTTCCACACTTACAAGGATAACAAGGACCCCGTAGTCAAGAACGTTCTCGTCGGCGCCTACATGGATCTCGTCCATTCGCTGGCCCGGCGGTTCGCCAACCGTGGCGAGCCCCTCGATGACCTCGTTCAGGTTGCTTCCATGGGCCTGTTAAAAGCGATTGACAGGTTTGACCCGGACCGGAATGTGCAATTTACTACTTATGCGGTACCAACGATCGTCGGCGAGCTGAGGCGGCATTTTCGCGACCGGTCCTCGGCCATCCGTCTCCCCCGAGGTCTGCGTGAGCGTAGCTATTTGATTAAAAATGCCGTCCAGGGATTTTCCCAGGAAAACGGCAGATCGCCCAGTATAAGTGAGATTGCGGCCGCAACGGGTATAAGTGAGGAAGAGGTAATAGAAGGGCTTGAGGGTTCAGAGGCGACCACGATTGCCTCGCTTGACACGACTACGGAAGAAGGGGACCTCTCATTGCTTGACATTATTGGTGGGGAGGACCAGACTCTCAAGCTGTTGGATGAACGTTTAAGCTTGGCGGGTGCCATGTCTGAATTAGACTTAAGGGAACAGAATTTGCTCTACCTGCGTTTTATCGAAGGCCTCAGCCAGACTGAGATTGCCGAGCGGCTGGATATCTCCCAGATGCACGTATCGCGCCTTTTGCGCCGGACTCTCCAGTCTTTGCGGCAAAACCTTACATCCAGTTCCGGGAAACCGTATACATCTTGAATGCTACAGCCAGAACCGGTGAAAGATTGCTGCACCTGGTGGTGCCCGCTAAAGCTGAATACCTCTCACTGGTGCGGCTCGTGGTCGCATCGGTGGCCTCTGACGCAGGTTTTACCGAGGATAACATTGCCGACATCAAGGTCGCGCTTTCGGAAGCTTCCACGAACGTCGTCCGCCACGCATATCGGATCGATCAGGATGAAAACGACAGGGTCATCGAAGTCAACTGTTTCGAGGAGCCCGGCCAGTTGACCATTGAAGTCACTGACCACGGCAAGGGATTGCCTCTGCCGCCGCCCGCCACCGAGGGCCTGGGCTTGGGCATCATGGGAAGCCTCATGGACCGGGTCGACGTGGAGACCGGCTCGGCCGGCACCTCGGTACTGCTGGTGAAAAGTCCCTCGATCGGCCGGCATTCATCACACGCCTGATGGCCGCGCCTGTCCTCCAGATTCCATCCAAATGGTGCCCGAGGTGGGAATCGAACCCACATACCCGTAAGGGCGAGGGATTTTAAGTCCCTTGTGTCTACCAGTTCCACCACTCGGGCAATCGCCTGGATCAAGGCTGATTATATCAATCGCCGTCCCATAAACAGCGCTGTTCCATCCAAAATATCGAGCTCGCTGATAAAAACATCGCCGGCTCCGGTATAGCGCATCAGATGCTCCAGGATCAGGGCTCCGGCCACGACCACGTCGGCCCTGCCGGTTTCCATGGTCGGTATATCAAGCTTCTGGGCCACCGTCATCGCCGCCAGCTGGCTGAGCAGCTCCGCTATCCTCTCATACCTGATCACGTGACCGTGAACCAGCTTACGATCGTACCCTTGCAGGCCGAGATCCATGGCGGCCAGCGCTGTCGCCGTTCCGGCGACAGCGATAGTCCGGTCCGGCTTGATGAGTAAACCGAGGTTTATCTCACGCTCCAGCATGTCCCCGATGTAAGCGGACGCGGCTTGCAGTTCCGCCGATTCCACGGGATCCGATTTTAGAAACCGCTCCGTCAGCCGTACGCATCCAAGTTTCAGGCTGAGGGCAAACTCGACATTGCCATCCCTGCCCGAAACCATTTCAGTGCTGCCGCCGCCGATGTCAAAAAGAGTCACACGCTCATCGGGGCCGATGCCAAGGGCAGCGCCGGCGAAGCTCAGGCGAGCCTCCTCCTCTCCCGAGAGAACCCTGGATTCAAACCCATAGCTATCCGCCAGCGATGTCAGAAACTCTTCGCCGTCACTGGCTTCCCTGACCGAACTGGTGGCAATCAGCAGCACCCGCAAAACCCCCAGTTCTTGAATAATCGATGCGTAGCGCCCGACGCAGGCATGGACGCGCCTCCGCGCCTGCGGACGCAAACGGCCCCCCGCATCAACCCCGTCTCCCAGGCGGGTTACGGTCGTCAGACGTTCGAGTTCATGCACGTGCTCCTCGCCGGCTTCAGCCACGAGCAAGCGTGTCGAGTTCGTGCCGGTATCGATAACACCAACCTTCACGATGCACCTTGCCGCTCGCCAGTCATACTTCCGCCTTCCCTGATCTCCGCCGCCCAGGTGGAGCATCTGTTATCAGAACATTCCATGGCGGTCAAAACGGACACGATCCTGAGGCCCAAGAGGTAGCCATCATGGACGAGATAATAAGCCATGTGTGCATGCAGACATTTCAGCAGCGCCGGTTTGCGCGCGCCGGCTATGAAGACGTCAGCATCTTCCGGGACGGCCTTCTCGCCGGCAATGTTGCGCACCGTCGCACTGTCACGGCGGGAACGCCGGCACTCATCAGAATATTTTTGTTGCGCGCGCATCAGGTCTGAGAAGAGTTCTTTATCCGAAGACAGTTGCTCTTGCAACTTTCCTATCACTCCCGCATCCTCCAGACGGGCCAGCTCGCGCCGCAACCATGGGCAAGAGAGGTAATATAAATTGGGATGGGGATATCCGGAAGAGGTTTTGGGAAGATTCCTTAAAATTACGGGCCAGCCGTTGCTGCATTTGACAGCAACCTCGAAGCCGATCTCTGGCACCCGCCCAAGCTGCCTGGCAACCAGCTGCCGCAATTCCGTTACCGAAAGCTCCCGGGAAAACAATTTTCAGGGAATCAGCGAGCTAACTGAGTTTTTGATCCGATCGAATAATGAGGCACCCTGCTGTTGCGGAACCTCAGCGCCAGTAGCGGCCGCTCCATCATTCAGGTCCTTGACGACGTACGGTTGCTCGCCGGGTTTGACCATGCCGAGATCCTTTCGAGCCACCTGCTCGACGTAGCCCGTATTCTGCAGATTGATTTTTTCCTGTTCCAGCTCATCATGCTGGCTACGTAGATCATCCGTTATCGACTGCTCCCGCCGGATGGCATCGCTTTTTTCCAGATAAGCCCTTACAGGCGATACGTAGCTGCCCATGATCAGCAGTATGATCCCGAGGACTACAAGCCGCCACCAGCCGCGCCTCCTGGAAAGGAAACCAATCATACCGGGTGATGCCGTAGCTCTCGAGGACAAACAGGGCTCCTTGCCGCCATTAATGTTATCCAGTATGGTTTCGCCGCCGGGCCTATCCTTCCTCCATCCTGTGAACCTTGATGAGATTGGTGGTACCGGGAACATTAACCATGACCCCGGCGGTAATGACGATATCGTCGCCCGGACCCGCCAATTCCGCCCCGCGTGCCGCCTCGATCGCCTTGGCAAACATGTCGTCGGTGTCGCGGGCCGGGGAAACCAGACAGGGCTCGACACCCCAGACGAGCGCCAGCTGATTGACCACATCACGGTTGGAGCTTACCGCCAGCACCGGAGCTGGCGGCCGGTGCTTGGCCACCTCGAGCGCAGTCGTGCCGGAACTGGTCGGCGTCACCAGCACCCTGACGTCGAGGTTCTGGGAAATCTCGCATGCGGCGGCGCTGATGGCATCTGTGACCGATTTGCCTGACCTCATGTGGCCGTCGCCACGATGCCTGATCGTTGATTCAACGGTCTTGGCGATCCGGTGCATGGTGCTGACGGCCTTTGCGGGATATTTGCCGACGGCCGTTTCCCCGGAAAGCATGACGGCATCGGTGCCATCGTAGACGGCATTGGCGACGTCGCTGGCTTCAGCGCGGGTGGGGATCGGCCGCTCGATCATCGATTCCAGCATTTCGGTAGCGGTAATCACTGTCTTGGCCCTTGCGACCGCCCTGCGGATAATCTCCTTTTGCCAGTAAGGAACCCTTTCTGGAGCGATCTCGACACCGAGGTCGCCACGCGCGATCATGATCGCGTCGGCCTCGTTTATAATCGAGGTTATGTTCCGAATCGCCTCGTGCTTTTCTATCTTGGCTATGATCCTGACCGCACGCTCGGTCTTGCTCCTGATCATGCCGCGCAGCTCGGTTATGTCCTCCGCCGAGCGTACGAACGATAGCGCCACGTAATCAACGCCCGCCTGCAGGGCAAAATCGAGGTCTTGCTGATCCTTGGCGGTCAAGCTGGGGGCGATGATCTGGGCTCCGGGCAGATTTACTCCCTTTCGGGAAACCAGGCTGCCCCCGGCCGTAACCCGGCAGATGACATCGCCGTCCGTAATCTCGAGCACCTTTAAGGCAATCCGGCCGTCGTCTAGGAGCACCCTGCCCCCAGTGGCCACGACATTAGGCAAATCGGCGTAATTGACGGGTATCAGGTCCCGGGTCCCGGTAATCCGCTGCGTTGTCAGCGTAACCTGCCGGCCCCGGATGAGATCAACCCCGCCCTCAGGCATCTCTCCGACCCTGATCTTCGGCCCCTGGAGGTCGGCAATGATGGCGATGAAGCGGCCGAGCCCCGAAGCTACTGCCCGCACGGTTGCTATCACATGCGAGTGTTCGCCGTGGCTTCCGTGAGAGAAATTAAGACGTACGGCGTCGACACCGGCTTCCACGAGCGACCTGATCTGCTGTTCTCCCTCGGACGCGGGACCGAGAGTGGCAACTATCTTTGTCCTGCGCAGACTCATTTTTTCCTTTCTTTCACGTGTAGAATGCCCTGGTAAACTCGACTCTTTTCAAATACTATGAAATAGCCTATAATACATTTAATTCAGTCTGGCTAACGGTGCGGCACCCACACGCTGCCGGAAGCGAGGATCAAGATGGACAAGATGGGTAAAAAGATGGAGAAGTGCAAAGCCCCGGGTTGCAGCAAATGGGTTCTGGAAGCAAACGACTCGGGTTTCTGTTCCGAGCACCAGTACAAAATCGATCCGATCAGCGCCCTCTACGTTGACAAAACTCCCGAGCAGGTGGCCGATGACGACCGTGCCATCGAATTTTTCGACTGGCTCCTGCAGCATCGTAGCGTGGAAGAACTCTTTAGCTGATTTTATTTCCAGGTCAATAACTCCGTTGCTTCGAAGCGCCCTTCCGGGGCGCTTCTTTTGTTGGAAAATCTTCCAGCGTTTAATACGGTTCCCTAATTCTGGTGATTATACATGGCCAGCAGCATATCGGCCGCCGGAGCCAGGGAATGGATCGTGAATCCCGGCGGCGCCGGCAGCAGGGCATCGCTGAAATTGAAGATGATTCGGACATCCGCATCTATCAGCGACTTGGCCGCTGCGGCGGCATTTTTTGCCGGGACGGCCAGGAGACCGCTGATGATATTCCTCTCGAGAACGGTTTCCTTGATCCCGGAAATATGCTGGACCACCATCTCCCCCGCCCGCTGCCCTACTTTGGCGGGATCGATGTCAAAGACCGCCGCAATTCTGAAGCCGTAGTCGAGGATCGCATCCGAACCGGCGATGGCAGCGCCAAGATTCCCCCATCCCAAAAGGGCGATGCTGTATTCGTCTGAAGTCAGCATGATCTCCCTGATCTCGTCGATGAGCTGGCCGACGTCATAACCCACGCCGCGTTTGCCGAATTTGCCGAAAGCCGCAAGATCGCGCCTGATCTGGGTGGAATTGATGTTGGAAAAATCGCTGAGAACCTTCGATGAAATGGAGCTGCGGCCGGCTTTTTGCGTCTGGGTAAGAACCTGAAGATAGCGCGACAGCCTGGCGGCGATTCCGGGGGATAACCTTGATCCTGCCATACGAACTCCTCTTGTATCAATCAGATACAATGCGGACTCTAACGGTTTGGCGTCAATCGTGCAACCCATAGTCTCCGGTTACAAAACCTCTCCCGCGGGCATAAGCGATGTAGGGAATAACCGTAAATAACATCGAAAATCGCCAGGAATCGTAGGGATTTTCGCCGTTTTCCGGCGTCGCGAATCCTTTTTGGAACAGATTCGTCAAATAATTGACAATATAAGACTTAGATTTTATACTGACAACGTGCTAAAAGATTTTCTAAGAGGAGGAGCTAATCATGGGTAAAGTAATAGGAATCGACCTGGGAACAACAAATTCGTGCGTCGCCGTGCTTGAAGGTGGCGAGCCCACTGTCATCCCGAATTCCGAGGGCGGGCGCACCACTCCGTCCGTTGTGGCCTTCACCAAGGACGGGGAACGCCTGGTTGGCACCATAGCCAAGCGCCAGGCAGTGACCAATCCGGAAAACACCGTCACTTCAATCAAGCGGTTCATGGGACGCAAGGAGTCCAACGTCCGCGATGAGGAGAAAACGGTTTCATATAAAGTGGAAAAAGACTCCAGCGGTGATGTGATCATCGACGCCGGAGGCAAGACCTGGAAGCCGCAGGAGATCTCGGCGATGATCCTGCAGAAATTGAAGCGTGACGCTGAAGACTACCTCGGCGAGCAGATCACGGAAGCTGTTATCACCGTTCCCGCATATTTCGAGGACTCACAACGCCAGGCCACCAAGGACGCCGGCAAGATCGCGGGCCTCAAGGTAAAACGTATCATCAACGAGCCGACGGCGGCGTCGCTTGCCTATGGGCTCGACAAGGAACACGACCAGACCATCCTCGTCTTCGACCTGGGCGGCGGCACCTTCGACGTGTCGGTCCTGGAACTCGGCGACGGCGTCTTCGAGGTCAAGGCCACCAGCGGCAACAACCATCTGGGCGGCGATGATTTTGATAAACGGGTCGTCGACTGGATGGCGGACGAATTCAAGAAGGAGCAGGGTATCGACCTGCGCCAGGACAAGATGGCCGTGCAACGTCTGGTTGAGGCGGCCGAGAAGGCCAAGATCGAGCTATCGAGCGCCATGAGCACGGATATCAACCTGCCGTTCATCACGGCCGACGCCAGCGGCCCCAAACACATGACCATCACGCTTAACCGCGCCAAGCTCAACGAGCTGACTTCCGATCTCATCGAGAAGACCGTCGGGCCGATGAAGCAGGCCATCAAGGATGCGGGCATCAGCGCTGATGCAATCGACCAGGTTATCCTGGTCGGCGGCATGACCCGCATGCCTGCAGTTCAGGAACAGGTGCAGAAAGTCACCGGCAAGGAGCCTCACAAGGGCGTAAACCCTGACG
>JAJZQT010000009.1:15596-27743 GCA_021803005.1 Actinomycetes bacterium | reverse complement strand
GCGGGCATCAGCGCTGATGCAATCGACCAGGTTATCCTGGTCGGCGGCATGACCCGCATGCCTGCAGTTCAGGAACAGGTGCAGAAAGTCACCGGCAAGGAGCCTCACAAGGGCGTAAACCCTGACGAGGTAGTAGCGGTTGGCGCCGCGATCCAGGGCGGTGTCCTGGCCGGCGAAGTCAAAGATGTGCTCCTGCTGGACGTGACCCCGCTCTCTCTCGGCATCGAGACCAAGGGCGGCGTCATGACCAAGCTCATCGAACGCAACACAACCATCCCCACGAAGAAGAGCGAGATCTTCTCTACCGCGGATGACAACCAGACCAGCGTGGAGATCCACGTGCTGCAGGGCGAGCGCGAGATGGCGGCCCACAACAAGACGTTGGGCAAGTTCCAGCTGATGGGAATCCCACCGGCGCCCCGGGGCATACCGCAGGTCGAGGTCACCTTCGACATCGACGCCAATGGCATCGTTCATGTCTCGGCCAAGGATCTTGGCACCGGTCAGGAGCAGAAGATACAGATAACCGGCTCCACGGGGCTCAAGGATGACGAGATCAGCCAGATGATCAAGGACGCCGAGGCGCATGCTGATGAAGACCACCGTCAGCGGGAACTGGTCGAGGCGAAAAACAACGGCGAGAACCTCATCTATTCGACCGAGAAGTCAATCAAGGAGATGGGCGACAAGGTAGACGCTGATACCAAGACTGGCATCGAGAGCGCCACCGCCGACCTCAGGAAGGCGATGGAGGGCGATGACACCGCCGAGATCAAGACCAAAACCGAGGCCCTTCTGAACGCTTCACATAAGCTGGCAGAAGCCGTATATCAACAGGCACAGTCATCGCAGGCTGCCAGCGGCGATTCCGGTACCGCCGAAACCGCCGAGGATGAAGTCGTCGAAGACGCTGATTACGAGATCATCGATGAAGATGAAAAAAAGAAGAAATAACCGAGCCGGATAAACGATGACACAAGATAAAAAATCGCCGGCCCATGAGAAAAAACAGCACGGCCCGGAGGAGCTCCGCGAGCAGGGAAAAGACCCTTCGGGCCGCAAACTGGCTGAAATATCGACCGACCTTCACGAGGAAGTGCTGCGCGAACGCGACGAGTATCTCGAATCGCTGCAGCGCCTGCAGGCCGAGTTTGCCAACTTCCGCAAGCGAGTGCTCAGGGACAGCGAGCAGCAGACGAAACAGGCGTCCTCTAAGGTGATCGAGGAGCTCCTGCCCGTGCTCGATAATTTCGAGCGCGCCATGCGGGCTGCCGCCCAGCATGACGAGAAGCTGCTTACCGACGGCGTGGAACTGGTGTACAACCAGCTGCGCGACATCCTGACCAGGCGCGGCCTCTGTGAAATCGAGGCCGAAGGCGCCGCCTTTGACCCCGCCCAGCATGAAGCGGTGTTGTGTCAACCCTCCGGCAAACATGAGGAAGGCACCGTAATCCAGGTGCTCGAGAAAGGCTACCAGCTTGAGGATAAAGTTGTGCGCCCCGCCAAGGTGATTGTTTCCACACATCCCGGCGAGGACGATTCGCATGGCCAGGCCGGCGGACCCAAGTCCTCGTGATGAACCGTGGCAGATCTCTACAAAATACTGGGCGTTGAAAAAAACGCCACTCCAGCCGAGTTAAAAAAGGCCTACCGCAAACTCGCCCGCAAGTACCATCCCGACACCAACCCTGACGACAAGCAAGCCGAGTCCAGATTCAAGGAGATCTCGGCCGCCTATGATATCCTCTCCGATCCCGAAAAGCGCAAGCAGTATGATGCCGGCCCATCAGCCTTCGGCGCCGGTGGACCCGGCGGCGCCCATGGATATGATTCAGACATGTACCGGGACATCTTCGGCGGCGGTGGCTTCAGGGGAGCACAGCAAGGAGCGGGCGGCTTTAATATCTTTGACATGTTCGGAGGAGGCGGCGCCTACGGCGGAGCCCCCGAAAGAGGCGCCGATCTCACTTATATCCTGAACCTTTCCTTTGAGGATTCCCTCAAGGGCGTAACCACAAAAATCGCTGTTGACAAAAATGTCCAGTGTCCCGTCTGCCACGGCAGCGGCGCCGAGCCCGGAACGTCGCCGATAACGTGCCCCGAGTGCGGAGGCCGTGGCGTCATCGCCCAGAACCAGGGCTTCTTTGCCATGAGCAGCGTCTGCCCGCGCTGCGGCGGCGCCGGCACCATCATCGAGAATCCCTGCCATCGCTGCGGCGGCGCCGGCACCATCAGGGCAACCAAGAAATATACAGTCAAAATTCCACAGGGAATAAAATCCGGCAACAAGATCAGACTCAAGGGCAAAGGCCAGCCCTCGCCGTCAGGCGGACCGCCAGGCGATCTGTATGTAAAAGTCGAAGTGGCTCCCAGCCCGAGGTTCCACCGCCGGGGCGATGACCTTATTCTTACAGTACCTGTTTCCTTTCCCGAAGCCGCCCTTGGCGCTAAGATCGAGGTGCCGACAACTGACGGCAATATCTCCCTCAAGGTGCCCAAAGGAACACAAAACGGCAGAATGCTCAGGGTCAAGGGGAAGGGCGCACCGCACATGAAAGGCGCCGGCAACGGCGACCTTTTGGTAAAGATCAAAATAGTGGTACCCACGAATCTTAACAAGGCCCAAAGGGAAGCTCTCGAGAATTATTCGAAGCTTGCCGTCGAGGATCCGCGAAAAGATCTGGTATGAGAGACATGAATAAAAGTCAGGGCAGGGCGCTGTTTATGATCTCGGTGGCGGCAGAGCTGGCCGGCATGCATCCGCAGACGCTGCGTATTTACGAACAAAAAGGTCTGATCACCCCGGCGCGGACGCCGAAAAATACCCGCCTCTATTCCGAGGAAGACATTGAACGGCTTCGCTATATCCAGCGGCTGACCACCGAGCTGGGAATGAATCTGGCCGGCGTCGAGAAGGTAATCGAGCTCGAGGGGCAGATCGAGAGCCTCCATTCCCGCATCGCCGGGCTGCGCCATGAAATGGAACAGGTTACACGCCAGCTCCATGCAGAAGTCGAGGCTGTCCACAAAAGCTACAAGCGGGAGCTCATCCTGTTACCGCGCAGCGAAATCGTGACGACCAAAAAGAAGCGCTGATCTTTACCTTTCTGCCTGAATTCGCGGTTGAAGCCGCCCCCGCTTCGCCGTTACGGCGAAATTATCCTCAAAAAACTTTAGGAAACCCGGCTGCTGCCGATTAGTTAGCGTCTTTCCATCCTCGATCGGCGGAGGCGCCCTTTAGAGGATTGAGCTTTCCCATATGGAAAGTGCTTTTCATTCGGTGGATCCCGACAACAGTCTGACTGATGCCTGTAACGATTTCCGACAAGAAACTAGTTAAACCCGCCGCCAGCGAAAAAGGCGAATCCGAGCTGGCGAGATCTCTTGGTGCACTGGTACAGGTACGACCCGCAGTCAGCATGTTGCTCATCTCCCTCCTCGGTTTTCTCATCTATTCCAACACCTACAAGGTGCCGTTCGTCTTCGATGACCTGTTGCTCATTGTCAACAATGATTCGATCAGAAACTTTCATGACCTGATGGACGGCTGGACATATACCCGCTTCACCGGAGTCATCTCCTTCGCCATCAATTACAGGATCAATGGCATGAATGTGATGGGCTACCATCTTTTCAACCTTGCCATTCACGTGATGAACGCCATCATGGTTTTCTGGCTGGCGGCGCTGACACTCAAGGCCCCGTTCTTCAAGAGGAGTAAAATAGCCAGCCTGGTTTCCGGCAAGGCCGTGCCCCTGATCGCTCTCTTCACAGCCCTGTTTTTCATCGTGCATCCGGTTCAGACGCAGGCTGTTACTTACACAGTGCAGCGATTCGCATCGCTATCGACGTTTTTCTACCTGCTGGCCCTGCTGCTCTATGTTAAATGGAGGTCGTTGCCAAGCGAGGCTCGGGACGAAACTGGCAGCGCTCACGAGGATGAATCCGGGAGCAAGCGAACGCTGGCCAGGATTTCACTCTACGCCCTCTCGCTTGTTTCCGTGGTCCTGGCAATGAACACCAAGGAGATTGCCTTCACGCTGCCGCTGGTCCTGGTGTTGTGGGAGTTCTCATTCCAGTCCGGAAAAATACGAAGACGCATATTGTATTTACTTCCTTATCTGGCGACGCTGTTTCTGATTCCGGTGCGTCTGCTGCTTAGCAACAATGCCCTCTTCTCAGGTGCCGGCGACACCCCGGTTCCATCGATGATCGATTATCTTTTCACTCAGTTCCGGGTCATCGTCACTTATCTGAGGCTGCTTTTGCTGCCAATTAACCAGAACCTGGACTACGACTATCCCGTCTATAATTCGTTTACGAATACCAACGTCTGGCTGTCATTCATCTTCCTGGCAATGATATTCAGCGCCGGCATATATCTGTTCATCCGTTCCCGGAAAGGCGGCAGCGCGGCTCCGCTGCGGCTGGCCGCCTTTGGCATCTTCTGGTTCTTCATCACGATCTCGGTGGAATCGAGCTTTATTTCCATTGCTGATGTCATCTTCGAGCACCGGCTCTATCTTCCCTCGATCGGCTTCTTCCTGACAGCGGTAACTCTGCTGGTGATGGCTGCCGCCTACCTGAAAGACAGGGTCCCGGCACTGGAAAAGGGTATCGTGGTGGGTATGGTTCTGTGCGTGGGCGTGCTGGCCATGGCTGCGTACGCCAGGAACAATGTCTGGAGCGATCCCATCTCCCTCTGGTACGACACCGTTCAAAAAAGTCCGCTCAAGGCCAGGCCGCATATCAACCTGGGCACGGCCTATATAGCACGCAACCAGGTCGACAAAGGCATCCATGAACTCAAGCAGGCGGTGGAACTAAGGCCAGACTATCCCATAGGCCTGATCGGCCTGGCGACAGCCTACCAGATGAACGGCCGGTTCACCGAAGCGGGGCAGGCTCTTCAGCGCGCCCTGGAGATCGATCCGGGGTCCGCTGAGGCACACGACCATATGGGCGCCAACTACCGGGCGGAAAAACAGATCGACAAGGCTATCGCCGAGTATCAGATCGCCATCGAGATCAATCCCGATAATCCTAATTCATATTACAACCTCGGCAGCATCTACTCGGATATGGGCCAGAAGGACGAAGCGATGAAACAGTATGAACTCGCGGTGCAGTACAAACCTGATTTCGCTGACGCGCACAACAATCTGGGCGTCGGTTATGCGTCCCGTGGAGAATTCGACATGGCCATCGACGAGTTCATGCAGGTGCTGACGCTTGAGCCTGATTTCGCTCAGGTGTACAACAACCTGGGGCTCTGTTACGCAGCCAAGGGAGACCTCAATCAGGCCGAAGCCGAATTCAGGCAGGCCATTGATAAAAAAAGCGATTTTACCGGGGCGTACCTGAACCTCGGCAATACCTATATCGATATGAACCGCTACGATGACGCAACCGGGGCGCTGCAAAAAGCCGCGCAGCTCGATCCGAAGAATTTTGAAGCGCACCGCCAGCTGGGCAATGCCTACAGGCTTGAGGGGCAGAAAGACAAAGCTCTCGCGGAGTACAAGGCCGCGCTCGCGATTAAGCCGGGTGATGAGGAAGTAACCAACCAGGTCACAATGCTTCAGGGCACTTTGTGAGCTGATCGGTGAGTCTGGTCGAGCTGTTGGGACGGGATCTGAACAGCAGCTCTATTTTACAGCAGTTGGAGGGGCTTGCGAAGAAGATTCTACGATAATTGCAGCCCTTTTTCCTCATTGCCATCTCTTGCTTTAATTTATCTCTGCCTTAACTGTCTTCAAAAGATTCGGGACAAAAGGTGTGTAGGTCACACTGACTAGTTGATGTTCTCTGCGATTACAGCGCCGCCCCCACAATCATTCACACCTCGAAAATGCCATATTTTAGGCAAATATCTTGCCCGAAAACATGACAGCCGGCGGGAATTGAACTTCTATGCTCTCTGGATCACCCGTCTGCGAAAAGAGTTGCTGCAAATTTTATAAATGTATAATCCTTATTATAAGGAAGCGTATAAACATTTTCTGCCCTCAGGCAAGATCGGAAAGTCAAAACATGTTTGGCCATCGAGATTCTCACGGAATCAGCCAGTCTAATGAGCACAGGCATCGACACGATGCTCATGTCCATACGCACGGTGCCCTGGACCCGGCTATCCTTACTTCTCAGCGAGGAATTTGGGCCATAAAGTGGTCGCTATTTGGGTTACTGGTTACTGCTCTTATTCAAGTTGTTGTCGTCCTGCTTACCGGAAGCGTAGCGCTTCTTGCTGACACGATTCACAACTTTGGCGATGCCGCCACTGCTATTCCGCTGTGGATCGCTTTTAGATTCGCACGAAAAAGCTCCAGCAAACGGTTTACCTATGGTTTCGGCCGGGTGGAAGACCTTGCCGGTGTGACCATCGTACTCATTATCTTGTTCAGTGCCATTTTTGCGGGATACGTTTCCATTGATCGTTTCTTTCATCCTCAAACGGTAACGTATCTCCTGGCAGTGATTGCTGCATCCGTGATTGGTTTCCTCGGGAATGAGGCTGTAGCACAATTCCGCATAAGGGTCGGCAAAGAGATTGGCAGTGCCGCCCTAATCGCAGACGGTCGTCATGCTCGTGTAGACGGCTTAGCCAGTTTGGCGGTGCTTTTTGGTGCAGTCGGCGTCTGGATGGGCTATCCATTGGCGGACCCCATTGTCGGTCTACTTATTACTACTGTAATCTTTCGAATCGTCTGGGAATCCGGCAAGTCTATTTTCACTCGCTTGCTGGATGGGGTCGACCCGGAGGTTGTTGATGAAATAAACCATACGGTTAATCACGCCCCCGGGGTTTGCGATGTCACTGAAGTACGTGTGAGATGGTTGGGACACCGACTTCATGCGGAGCTGAATATAGCCGTAAGTCCGGAGCTTTCTGTTGACAAAGGGCACGAGATTGCCACTGAAGTCAGACACCGGCTTTTGCATCAGTTACGATATCTTTCCAGCGCCACGATCCACATTGATCCCGCGAGCGCATCGGGTGAGAAACATCATTGCGTCCCGGAACACGCCCATGATGATTTGCCCACTCATTCACACTGATTGGGGAAAACCTTATGCAATTATCGCGGAGGCTCGTAAGATGATTATAATTTTCGGTGTAATTTCTCTGACGTTCATGATGATAATGTATGCATTGGAGCCACGAGGTCGAGGCTTCGTCTTGGGCTTCGCCGTTGGGTGTGCGTTGTCCAGCACTTATGGTTTTCTTTCAGGAGCATGGCCGTTCGGTGTCGTCGAGGCTATCTGGTGCCTGATCGCGATCAGGCGTTTCGCATCCTGAATCCGGTTCACAGTGACCTCAGACAATCCCGTCGCAGCCTTAATGATGCTGCCTAATTGAAGCCAAGGAAAGCATATAGGCGGGAATCTGCTGAAACTCTCCCTCCGAACGGATCAGACTACAAAGCTCAGAACTCGAATAATCGTTTCACCCCCTTCACAAAGCGCCTGTTATCTGGACTTTGCTCAAAAAGTGCACCGATAAGTTCGGCGTAATCGTGGTTTTTTTTGTTTTTCATATTGACAAGAATATTATTAACTGATAAATGTGAATAAGCGTTCACCTATTCATTTAATCTATTCCCCTAAGGCTTATCATGATAAACAAAGTAAAATCTACATCCAAAGCTGCAACGAGCGATGTCTGTGAAGTCAGCTGTATCCATCCTGGAACTGTAGTACAGGTCAGGAAGCAAGCGCTAGACCGTCGAGCGGCAACGAATCTCTCCCAAATCTTTCAGGTAATGGCTGACCCTTCGCGGCTCCGCATCATATCCTTGCTAGCCCAGCAGGAACTATGCGTCTGCGATGTTGCGGCGGCCCTCGGTATGACTCGTTCCGCGGTTTCCCATCAACTTCGGATAATGCGTATGGCCAGTCTTGTGAAATTCCGCAAAGAAGGCCGCATTGCTTATTATTCCCTGGATGACGAGCACGTGCTCAAACTGTTCGCGCTGGGTCTTGACCACTTAGGTCATGCGTCTAACATTAAAAAAAGAGGGTCGCGATAATGGCTTCCGCTGTCAAGAGTCCGGACCGCTCCTCCCTGCTCAAGCAGGGTGTCTTGCTGGAATACTTCACCATCGGCTATAACACCATCGAGGGTTTTGTAGCAATTGGCGCCGGTATTTTAGCCGGGAGCATTGCCCTGGTCGGTTTCGGCCTGGATAGTTTAATTGAAATCACCGCTGGCGGAGCGCTTCTGTGGCGGCTCAAGAAAGAGGCACGGCTGGGTCATGCGATCACGGACGACGATCACTCGGCAATGGAGCGCAGGGCGTCCCTTATTGTTGGAGTGACCTTCTTTCTCCTGGCGATCTATATTCTTGCCGAAGCCGCCTGGAAATTGCTGACCGGAGTAGCGGCAGAAGAGAGCACCGTCGGTATCATCGTGGCGGCGCTATCATTGGTCGTAATGCCGGTTTTGGCCTATTCCAAGCAACGGGTAGCAACGGCGCTGGGCAGCAAAGCGCTTGCTTCGGACGCCATGGAAACCTGGGTGTGCTCGTATCTCTCGCTGGTCTTGCTAATCGGGCTTGGTCTGAATGCTGGTTTTGGATGGTCATGGGCCGATCCTCTGGCAGCGCTAGCCATGTTGCCCTTGATTATCAAAGAAGGTTGGGAAGCGCTGGAAGAGGCAAGGGATGGTTAACCACGCAGGACATAATCATTTTCCCTCTTCATGCGGCCGCATCGGCCGCGGTGGTGGTGGCCAGCCTGGTTATTATCGCTACAGGCTGGTATCCGATCGACCCGCTTATTAGTGTCGTTATCGGCTTTGCCCTTCTTTGGGGTGCTTGGGGTAAACCGCAGGTCGAAATGGTGGGAAGTTGGGCCTCATTTTGACTTACAAAATGAAACCGGACGACGCTGGCTCGAATGGAGCTCGATGCCCCTGAGAGACAGTTAATTCCCAGAGACAGTTAATTCCCCCTTGTATTATTGGTTTTCCGGGGGTTTTGCCTCTTACAATAGGGTCTTACAGCTAATCGTAATAGGCATTGTAAGACCTTCGTGATCTGGAATCCGTCTGTTGCAATCGGGTATTGCAACTAATTACAACAGCCAATACAACACTCTGGCTGCCAAACTTGGGTGTTGATTTCGGGTCTTGATCTGAGATCAATATGCATTTCAAGACCGTGGCATTAATAAGCCCGGGTATTAATACGTAATTAAGAGGCATTTTAAGAGGCGGACCGTCCGCAGTTTTTCCACAGGTGCCGGATGATTGGAAAGAAAACCACCATTGACAGATGTCTGGTTCTGGTCTAAATTAAAGACATACTCAGTAAGACCGAGTAATATATAGAATAATTATAGGAGGTGATTATGTTGGGAAGAACGACTAAAACAATGACCGTCTCTCTGCCCCCGGAAATCATGAAGGAGATGGAAAGGCGGGCCAGGATCGAAAGAAAGAGCAAAAGCCAGCTATTCAGGGACATGTTTGCCGCGTATGAAGAGATACAGCGGGAAAGGCGCTGGCAAAACGCAAGAGCGGCTGGCAAACGGGCATTTAAGCGGCTAAATATTACATCAGAAGAAGAACTCGACCGGATTATACATGAGGTAAGGGGTGAATAAGGCCGTCTTTGATACCAATGTGTACATCTCGGCTCTTGGTTTCGGAGGCATCCCGGAGCAGCTCTTGGAGTTGGCTACCGGACCAGGAAGGCAGTTTCAGCTTTACACCTCGCACGATATCCTGAAAGAGATAATGAAAGTCCTGGGCTCCGACAAAGTTAATTTTGCAAAAGAGGAAATCGCTGACGCTATCTCTGTCATTGATGATGCAGCGGATGTCGTGAGCCCGACAATCAGGCTGAACATTATCAAACATGAGGCCAATAACCGCATCCTTGAATGCGCTGTAAAAGCCAGGGCCGACTACATTGTTTCCGGTGATAAGCACCTTCTTGGTCTGAAGGAATACAAAAGCATCAGCAGCATAACCCCCGCTCAGTTCCTCACGCTCCTAGAAAAAGAACGTTAAAAACTCTTGTCAGCTTTTCAATTCTGTGAAACGATGGCTTTACTGATTAGATAATTTTACGTAATTAACAATGGCTGTTAGCAAAATCCTCGGAAAAAAGCTCAGAAGGATCAGGCTTGATAAAGGTCTGACCCAGATGCAGGTCAGCAAAGTTCTGGGCAACAGGAACGCAACCTACGTTTCGGACGCCGAACTTGGAGCCTTTGTTCCTCAGCCCGACAAGCTAAGGAAATGGGCTAAGGCACTAGGCATGACCCAGGCCGAAATGGATGATCTGCACGTCGAAGCAAAGCTTGAGGACATCGGCCTCTCCGACCCCGGCTTCACCCTAATGTTCAAGGAAGTCCCGAACATGACGGCTCCCGAACATGACGGCCGAAGAAAAAGAATCGATTATCAGTTCTTACGAAGCAGTCATTAAGGCGAGAAGCGCCAAAGGAAAGAAGAAATCATGAGATGTGTAATTTACTTACGAGTCTCCACCGGAGAACAGGCTGAGGGCGGCTATTCCATCCCCGCCCAAAAGGAAGCCTGCATGTAACTCAGCTTAAAACTCTCGATGGAAAGCATGAGAACGTTCAGGAAGTTCTGGAGCTGGCAATCAAGCTCGCCGGCAACTGCCACAGGGTGTGTATCTAAAGGCCGCGGATGATAACCGGCGGCTGATGAATCAGACATTCTTTGACAAAATTTTCGTGGGCGACATCGAGGAAAAACTTAAAGACCCGGAATACACCGACCTCTTCTGCGAGATTTTTTCAGACGATGGTTTGAATAAGTCTTCATTGGTCGGGGTGGGCGGATTTGAACCGCCGGCCTCACGGTCCCGAACCGTGCGCTCTACCAGGCTGAGCCACACCCCGACGTCGGGAATAAATGCTTCAGGGACCGGAATTCGACCCGGGCACCGCTCGATATTGTAGCACGAAAAGGGGACCCCCACCCGGGCGGGTCCCCTTTTTACAATCCCCTTTATCCCTTATACTACGCCGCTGATCAGAGAGACGTCGTAGCCTTCCTGCTGGGCCATTAGCTTGAAGTCGTGGGGATTGGATGCAACCTGGGCGGCATCCTGCAGCGTTACCAGTCCCTTGCTGTATAGTGAAAGCAGCGACTGATCGAAGGTCTGCATGCCATAGTAATCGCCCTCGCGGATGGCATCCTCGATCTTGTGCGTGTGCTCGGGATCGAGAACGAGGTCCCTGATCCGCTTGGTCATGATCATCAGCTCGAGTGCGGGAACACGCCCCTTGCCGTCGGCGCGCGGCAGCAGCCGCTGGGAGATGATCCCGCGGAGCGAACCGGCCAGCAGGATCCTTACCTGCTTCTGTTGATGCAGGGGGAAGAAGTCAATAATACGGTTTATGGTCTCGCTGACATCAATCGTGTGCAGCGTGCTCAAGACCAGGTGGCCGGTCTGGGCGGCGGTCATGGCAGTTCGCACGGTTTCCAGGTCGCGCATCTCACCGATGAAGATCACATCGGGATCCTGCCGCAACACGTATTTAAGAGCCGTCGAATAGCTGCGTGTGTCGATGCCGATCTCGCGCTGGTTTATCATCGACTTCTTGTCGCTGTGGAGGATTTCTATCGGGTCTTCCACCGTGACCACATGGCGGCGTATATTGGAGTTGATATAGTCGATCATCGCCGCCAATGTCGTTGTCTTGCCGCTGCCGGTGGTGCCCGTAACCAGTATCAGGCCACGGGGCTCCAGGGACAGTCGCTGCAAAACCGGCGGCAGGTTCAGTTCCTCAAATCCCGGGATCCTGCTGACGACCTGACGCATGGCGATGCTGATGCTGCCGCGCTGCCGGAAGATGTTGACACGAAAACGGCCGACATCCTGGACTCCGTAGGCGAAGTCGATTTCATTCTGGTCGGAAAAGATGGCGATCTGTTTGTCCGTCATCACCGAGGCGGCGTATTCCTTCATGCCCTCCGGCGTGATCGCCTCTTCCCCAAGCAGGTATAGCTCGCCATCAACACGAATAACCGGCGGACTGCCGGATTTCAGGTGCAGGTCGGACGCCGCCCGCTGCACCATAGTCTGCAATAATACATCGATGTTCTTCATCAGGATTTGCCTCCCGGTCCGGGTATACCAGCCTCTGGGGAATTGCCTCCTATGA
>JAJZQT010000009.1:11424-15496 GCA_021803005.1 Actinomycetes bacterium | reverse complement strand
CGCGGAAACCGGCAAAAAGTCGCGATTGTCGTGGCAATGATGCACGACCCCGAACTGCTTATCCTCGACGAGCCTACCCTGGGGCTCGACCCGCTGATGCAGCAGGAGTTCTATTCCATCCTGGGAGAATTCAAAGACCGCGGCCACACAGTTTTCCTCTCCTCGCATATCCTTTCCGAGATCGAACGCGCCTGCGACCGCGTCGGTATCGTCAGGCAAGGTCGCCTGGTAGACGTGCGCGCCATCGAAGAGTTGCGCCAGAACAAGATCCGCCACATGGATGTGGTCTTCCACGACCACGTGCCTCCGGAGGAGTTCGAGCGGCTGCCGCAGGTCCTGTCGGTACAGGAGCTCAACAGCCATACGAGGATCACCATCAGGGGCGAGATCGACGCGCTTGTCAAACAGATCGCCAGTCATACCGTCGAAGACCTGACCTTTGCTCAGCCCAGCCTGGAGGATTTCTTCATGAGCTTCTACGGGCAGGGCGGCGCTGAAGATAAAAGTGCCCGACATGACGATAGTGGGGAACGGCCATGAACCTGAACCTGCTAAGAAGGAGCATTGCCGACAAACGTATCTCCATCCTCGTTTACGCTCTCGGCGTGGCTGCATACGCCATATTTGTGGTCGCTATCTGGCCGTCTTTGAGGGAAAACGTCAATATCCTCAACCAGTTGTGGGAAAGTTATCCGGATAGCATCAGAAAGGCCTTCGGCGGCGAGAACCTCACCTTTTCGACTTTTGACGGATTCCTCTCGGTAGAGTACTTTAACCAGATGTGGGTTGTGGTGATGACAGCCTTCAGCGTCAGTATCGCCACCGGCGCCATTGCCCTCGAAATCGAAAAAGGGACGATGGAGCTGCTGCTGGCCCAGCCGGTCTCGCGCCGCGCAGTCCTGGTGACACGCCACATCTTCTTTGAGCTTGGCACGCTGTTCCTGATCGCCGCCACGATCTTGCCGATCGCCATCGGCGCTCCCCTGGTAACCGACAACTTTAATTTTACCGGCCTGCTTGCCTTCATCGTGCCGGCATTTCTGTTCTTTTCCGCGATCGGTTCGTTAACGTTCTTTTTCTCGACCGTTTTCAACACCCGCGGCGTGGCGATCTTCGTCTCGCTGGGAATAATTATTTTTTCCTACGCACTGGACATCCTCGCCAAGCTCAACGATACCATCAGCCATGTACACTTTCTCTCAATTTTTTATTACTGGGATCCCTACCGCTATCTGCATAATGTTGATTTCGCCTGGGTGGATCTGGCAGTGTTGTTGGGGATCATGCTGGTTAGCGCGGCTGCCGCGATAGTGCGATTTGAAAGGCGAGACGTCGCTGTGTAAAATGTCCGGGCTGGTTTTATATGGCGCATTCGTCTAGTGGCCTAGGACGCCGCCCTCTCACGGCGGTAGCAGGGGTTCAAATCCCCTATGCGCTACCACTTTCTTTCCCCTTTGCCCACTCCGCGGCGCCGCGTCCGAACTCATAACATTCCCTGATCTCATCCTCACCCGGAAAGAAGCGCTGCTGCAGGGCGTCATCCATGACCTCATAGCCTTCAGCCCGGAGGATCTCTGTGAGCTTTCGCGTGGCTCCCCCACTCCATCCAAAGGAGCCGAACACAGCCAGCTTCTTGGTCTTGTCCCGAGGGATCCTCAGGTAAGGTATGAAAGCTTCTACCGGTGGATAGATGCCGCTGACAAAAGTCGGGGACGCCATGAGTATGAGCCGGCTGTCCAGAAGATCTGAAATGATGTCACTGGCGTCGGTCTTCTTTACATTCCAGGCCCGGCTTTCGAGGCCGCCCGCTTTGAGGCCGTCAGCAACGGCGCCGACCATGGTTTGGGTGGCCCCCCACATGGTTCCGTAAACGATCGTGGCTTTGTCCTTGACCTCGAGATTGGCCCAGCTCCGGTAATGATCGAATAGCAGATCGATGTCCCGGCGCCAGACCGGCCCGTGAGAAGGCCCGATCATTTCGATCTCCAGGTCCTTGATCTTGTCCATGGCAGCAAGAGCGGCCTTGCGGAAGCTGGCGATGAGGAAAGCATAGTATTTTCGCAGATGCGGCAGCACCCGGTCAGTGCCGACCTCGTCGACAAAAAGTTCGGTGCTGGCGATGTGCGATCCGAACGCATCACAGCTGAAAAGGGTTTTGGCCTCGGGACAATAAGTGAACATGGTCTCCGGCCAGTGAAGCAGCGGTGCATTGAAGAATGTAAGCGAGTATTTGCCCAGGGACAGCTCGTCGCCATCCCCCACTTCCCGGAAGTTCCAGTCGTGATGATACATCTGTCCCAGCCGCTTGACGCCATCCTTGCTGGCCAGAAGCGTGGCGCCGGTGGCAACCTTCATGACCTCGGAAAGCGCACCGGAATGATCCGGCTCGGAATGATTGGAGATTACGTAGTCGATCCGGGCGGGATCGACGATTTCAGCGATGTGGCGCAACAGTACGCTGGCTCCACCGCCGGGATCGGCGGCATCCACCAGGGCAATCTTGTCGCTGACGATCAGATAGGAGTTGTAAGAACTTCCTGCGTTGGTGGAGAGGCCGTGAAAATCACGGATGTCCCAATCAACCACACCAACCCAATATATTCCCTGCCTGAGTTCTATCGGAGCCACCGCAATACCTCCCAGCAAGACCGTATAATATTCTGATTTACCCTTAGGCGCCCCGGTTTAATCAGTAAACAGGGCGAACCGCGAACAGCTTATGTGTCTGGCTGGGAATCAGCTAGCATGGCTGCCGCTTCTCCCAGCCTCTTGATACTTTCGTCACGTCCGAGCACAGCCAGGGTTTCGAACATGCCCGGAGTAACAGTCTTGCCGCTGGAGGCGATGCGTATAGGCTGAAGAAATTTGCCCAGCTTCAGATCGAGGGAATCCGCCGTTGCCCTCAGTGTCTGCTCGATCGTATCGAGGGCGTAAGGCTCGAGCACGCGCAGCGCTGCGATGGTGGCGGCAAGTATCCGCGGAGCGTTGTCATCGTTCCTTAACTTCGATAAAGCCTTTTCCTCAAACTCCCGGGGAAGGAAGAAGAAATCCGTAAGAGCCAGGAAGTCAGCCAGCGTTTTCATTTTCTCCTGGACCAGGGGCACCAGTGCTTCAACGGAAGGCCGGCCGTCTTTTCCTGGAAGCCCAGCCAGTGGCGTCCCTTCCAGAAATTCCTCAATCCTCGTTGCCAGTTCCCCCGGCTCCAGCGTGCGTATGTATTGACCGTTCATCCACAGAAGCTTTTCGTTATCAAAAACCGCGGCCGTGTTTCCCACCCTTTCGAGCGAGAACTTTTCTATCAGCTCCTCGATGGTGAAGAGAGTGGTCTCAGCATCGAAGCTCCACCCCAGCAGCGCCAGATAGTTGCAGAGAGCTTCGCGGACATAGCCTCGCGAACGGAATTCCTCCACCGATGAAGCTCCGTGCCGTTTCGAAAGGGGCGCGCGGTCGGGACCGAGGATCAAAGGCAGATGCGCGTAAGCTGGAGGCGTCTCCCCCATGGCCTCAAAGAGGATGAGCTGACGGGGGGTGTTCGGCAAATGATCGTCGCCCCGAATGACATGAGTGATCCGCATGCGGGCGTCGTCGACGGCGACAGCGAAGTTATATGTAGGAACCCCGGAAGAGCGGACGATGATGTAGTCGCCAATCAGGGAGTTGTCGAACTCGACATCGCCCTTGATGATGTCCCTGACAACCGTTGTACCGCTAGAGGGTGTCTTCAGGCGGACGACGGCCTGGCGCCCCTCGCCGTCCATCCTCTGCGCTTCCGCTGGCTGCAGCTGCCCACAGCGCCCTTCATAGACGAAGGCGCGCCCGGCGGCCTTTGCCTTGGCCCTGGAAGCCTCCAGCTCCTCGGGGGTGCAATAGCAGCGGTAGGCCTTGCCCTCATCAAGCAGGCGTGTGGCAACCTCTTGATAAATCTCCATCCGTTCCATCTGGCGGTACGGCCCGGCCGGTCCGCCGGTGCCGGGACCCTCGTCCCAGTCGAGCCCCAGCCAGCTCAGGCTCGATATGATCTGCCGAATCGACTCGCCGGTCGAGCGGGAAAGGTCCGTATCCTCGATGCGCA
>JAJZQT010000009.1:0-11324 GCA_021803005.1 Actinomycetes bacterium | reverse complement strand
TGACTCATGTAGCCACCGCCCGAACCGAAGAAGACCAGGTCTCCCGGCTGCAGCTCATCATACGAAATCGGAGTTCCCGCAGCGTACTGCGCCGTGGCGCCGTGCGGCAGCGAGATTCCGATCTGCGCATAGACGTACATCACCAGGCCGGAGCAATCAAATCCGGAGGGTGAGGCGCCGCCCCAGACGTAGGGCACTCCCAGGTACTGCATGGCGATTCCAACTACTCCGCCGGAGGTCGAGGGATTGAGCGGACCCACACGCCCGCCGACATCGCCGCCGCCACCGCTGTTATCTGCTGCTGCCTGCTGCTGTTGCGCGGCCAAGGCTGCTGCCTGCTGGGCCTGCTCCTGCGCCTGCATCTGGGAGATCTCGCCCTGGATGCCCGAAAGCATCTGCTGCCTCTGCGCGAGCCCGGATTCTATATCTGATTTCTCGCTGGCAAGCTCATCGACGAGGCTGGACTGAGTCGCCTGATCGCTGGCAAGCTGGACCTTGGCCTCCTCGACCTGACTCTTGAGCATCTTGACCTGATCCAGGTCGTTGCGGTCCTGCTCGCCGACCTTGGTCAGCATGTCGTATTTCGTCAGGAATTCATTGAGGTCGCTGGTATTCATGAGGACATCGAGGACGTTGACGTCCCCGTTTCGATAGATCTTGACCAAGCGCTGCTGGAGGCGGTCCTGCATCTCGCCCAATTGAACGACGGCTGCGTCGAGCTTGGTCTGGTTGTCCGTGATCTTGTCGTTGATCTGGCCCAGCTGGAGATTGGCCTCGTTGTAGCTTTCCACTTTTGCTTCCAGTTGCCCGTTAAGGCTGTCGATCTGACTCTTAACGGTCGCTGCCTGTGACTGCTTGGCCGCGATGTCGCCCGCTGGATCGGCGCCGGCAAAGGTGGTAGATACCATCAAACCGATCAGGAAAATTAAGGGGAGACAAAGAAGGAAGACTGTGAGCCTTCTGAGGGAATTATTTGGGGTTGCGTTGAAGGGGGCTCTGCTTTTTACTGATAATGAGTGTAGCTTAAACCTGATGTTATACGCCTCCTTTAGGACGTCTGTACCGACGTCGGTCAGTTGGCTTCGATGACTCAAAAACCTTGTGAACCTTAACAGGGCATAAAAAGGAAGTCAAATCGCAAGATAAATTTTTATGCAAAATCCAGCAAATAGCGGCATTTTTATAGGTAATTCCACTGATTAACTGGTGAAATATTCCCTTAGGCCAGCCAGAATGGCCTCAGACTCCAGCCTCGCGAGCTTTTCCGGATCGATTTGATCCTGGTCGGCGCCGGTCACAAACATCGGCTCCACCATGACCGCTGTCATCTGCGTTTCGCGTAAAACGGCATAATTACGCCCTAAAACGGGTAACGCATTCACACCCAATTCTCCAGCAAGCCGGTCGACGATCATCTGAGCCAGCACGCTGCCGGCTTCGGAGAAATAGCCTTGCCTGCAAAAATAATAGCCGATCGCGCCCTGGGCCCTGACGCTGCCGTTATTGTTGTGATGGATGCTCAGGAAGATATCAGCTCCGGACGCGTTTGCTATCGCCGGCCGCTCGTATAATGGAACCGTTGTATCGCCGGTACGCGTCATCACGACCGTCGAACCAAGCGACTCGAGAGCCTTGGCCAGAAGCAGAGCTGTTTTCAGATTGAGGTCCTTTTCACTCTGGAGTGAACCACCAGAATACCCGGGATCATCTCCCCCATGCCCGGGGTCGATCGCGATCACTGTGTCCGCGAGCGATCGGCCCACCGCGTAGCCGCCGTTACGATCCGGGATCTTGGCCTCAGCGGAATGAGGCTCTCCATCCTTGGTGACCTTCGCCATCAGTTTGAGTACCGACTCATCGACCATTCCGTCCATGACCAGACCAGAATTCTTCTGGAAGTCAAGAACGGCCCGCTCGGTCAACTGCCCGAAAATCCCGTCTTCGGGCCCGGCGTTGAATCCGAGGCAGTTGAGGGATTTCTGGAGGGAAAGCACATCGGCGCCCCGGAAGGGTGGTATACGCAGGTAAAGCAGGCGCTCTCCGGCCTTGTAGCCGGCCTCAACCAGCTCGCACCAGGTGTTGTCAGCAACGATGCCGTCGGCAACAAGGCCGCTGGTCTGCTGAAAGGTCAGCACAGCCGAACGCGTATCCTCACCGAAGTAGCCATCGACGCCGTCGGTGCCGACGTTATAGCCAAGACTGCAAAGTCGTGACTGGACGTCGAGCACTTCCTTGCCTCTGTCGCCCAGCTTCAGGATTTTCAAACTGACGTTCCTCTTTCGCGTTTGGGTAGGGCACGCTCGAACCGCGCCCGGAAGTAAAGGTTAATTGTTGGGCAGCCAAGGTTCAAGCCGGGGCCGTCCCGGGGGAATCATTTATCCGGAAGAAGCGAGGGCAACATCATGCCAGAAGCGGGGGAAATTGCCCCGTTGATGGCGCGCTCAACCAGAATCTTGGCGTTCTCGACCGCAGCTGCGACCGTGAAACCACGTGCCAGATATGCCGCGGCCGCCGAGGAAAAGACGCAACCGGTGCCATGGACCGGACTCGCCGTGCTGATGCGCTGCCCCTCGAACTTGTGCATTATCTGTCCATCAAAGACGAAGTCTACAGGATTTCCCGGCCAGTGTCCGCCGGTCACACAGGCACTGCCCGCGCCGGCGCCTACGAGCGCCCTGGCTGCCTCCATCGCATCCTGCTCGGTGCGGATACTCCGGCCCGAGAGCATCTCGGCCTCAAACAGGTTCGGAGTCACAAGGGAGCATTGCGGCAGCAGGTTCCTCATAAGATAGTAAGTGCACTCGTCAGCCGCCAGCCGGACCCCGCTGGTACTGACCAGGACCGGATCGATCACTAACTTTCCCAGTTGCCCCCTGCTGCTTATTTGAGAAACCTCTTCAATAATGTCAACGGTCGGCAGCATGCCCGTCTTGGAGACAGCGGGCCTGAAATCGGCTGCCACAGATTCAAGCTGAGCGGAAACATGATCGCGTCCGAGAGGAAACACACGCTGCACCCCACGTGTGTTTTGGGCTGTAACAGCTGTGATCACACTGAGGCCGTGGAGACCCAGATATGAAAACACGCCAAGGTCGGACTGGATGCCGGCCCCGCCGCTGGGATCGGACCCGGCGATGGTCAAGACCGCCGTTGGTGATGTCTTAGCCATTCTTCTCAAAGTGCTCGTATCCACGTGCTGGCATCGGCGTTCCCGCACCGGTTTTATCGACAAGCATGATTCCATATTCAGCGGGCATGATCTCACCGACGATGGTGACCGCCACCGATGCCGCCCGTTCGATCATTGATTTGAGCTGCTCGGCAATACCGCCCGGCAGAGTGAAGAGAAGCTCGTAATCCTCGCCCCCCGTGAGCATCAATTGCCGCGGATCCCAACCGAATTCGGAAGCCGCAGCGGCCAGTGACGGCAAAGCCGGCAGCGACCAGCTCTCAATCATGGCGCCAACTCCGCTCTCCTCGCATATATGCCGGAGATCGGTGGCCAGGCCGTCGCTGATATCCGTCATCGATGTCGCCCCAGCTTCTGCGGCCGCTCTGCCGGCAGCGACCCGCGCACAGGGTTCCCGAAAGGCGCCGGCCAGGTCGGCATACTTTTCCGCTTGCCCGTTGTTCAGAAGTCTTAATCCGGCCGCCGAAGCTCCCAGACTTCCAGTTACGAGAATTGAGTCACCAGCTGTGGCGCCTGAGCGCAACACCGCAGCACCCGGATCGATGTAGCCGCCAACTGTAACACCGATGCTCAGTGAACCTGTCGAACCGGTCGTGTCACCGCCGACAACGAGCACTTGCTCTTCGGCGGCAAGACTTGCAAAACCCTGGCAAAATTCAAGAATGTAATCAAGTGGAGTATCGCCTGGGCAGGAGATCGAAAGCAGGGCAAATCTGGGCGTTGCGCCCATCGAGGCGATATCACTAAGATTGACGGCGAGACTTTTACGGCCGAGCTGCCACGGGGTCTGCCAGTCGCGCTGGAAATGAATTCCCTCAAGCAGCAGGTCCGTGGTCCAGACCCCCTCAGCCGAATGCGGCAGTGCCACGACAGCTGCATCGTCACCGATGCCGGTAAGCAGGCCGGGCCCGACTGCCGCGAAGAGTCGGCGCAGTTCCTTGAGAAGCGCTTCCTCGCCGAGATCGCCGATTAGCAACCCGAAATCTCTCCCTCCCTGACGCCGAGATGCTCCGAGACAACTTTCATGGCGCAAAGATCACCGCACATGCTGCAGCCCTCGACCGAGCCGCTTTGTCGGTTCTCGTAGATGGAACGCGCTGTCTCCGGATCGATCGAGAGACTGATCTGACCGTCCCAATCCAGGGCCTTGCGCGCCGTCGCCATTTTCCGATCCCATTCCATCGCTCCGGGAACTCCTTTGGCGATATCGGCCGCGTGCGCTGCAATCCGGGAGACCACGACTCCCTGGCGGACGTCTTCAACCGATGGCAGGCCTAGATGTTCAGCCGATGTAACATAGCAAAGGAAATCGGCGCCGGCTGCTCCGGCAAGGGCGCCGCCGATGGCGGCAGTCACATGGTCGTATCCGGGAGCAACGTCGGTAACCAGGGGTCCCAGAACGTAAAATGGGGCTCCCCCGGTAAGTTTCTTGGCGATTCTGACGTTGGCTTCGACCTCATGCAGCGGAACATGCCCTGGGCCCTCGATCATCGCCTGGACGCCCGACTCGCGCGCTCTTTTGGCCAGCTTACCGAGCGTGATCAGTTCGCTGAACTGGCCACGGTCGCTGGCGTCTGCCACACAGCCCGGCCGCAAGCCGTCTCCCAGGCTCAAGGTAACGTCCCATCGTGCCAGTATTTCCAGGAGTTGGTCGAATTCCGCATAAAAAGGATTCTCACGATCGTGATGAAGCATCCAGGCGATCATGAAGGCGCCGCCGCGGCTGACTACATCCATAAGGCGGCCCTGGGCATGCAATTCGTCGAGCGCAGACCGGGTCAGCCCCGCGTGTATGGTCATGAAATCAACACCCTCGGAGGCTTGCCTCTCTACTACCGCCAGCAAATCTTCCAGATCCATGGCGACCATGCTTCCGGACCTTTCACGGGCAGCAACCGTGGCTTCATATATGGGCACGGTGCCGAAGGGAAGATCGCATCCGGCAAGCAACGCCTTTCGCAGGGCATCGACGTCTCCTCCACTGGAGAGGTCCATGACGGCATCGGCCCCGGAGCTTGCAGCAGCGGTCAGCTTCGCTTTCTCATCATCCGTGGATACCGCTTCGCTCGAGGAACCGATGTTGGCATTCACTTTCGTCCGCAGGCCGCGGCCAATGCCGGTCGGGCGTACTTTACGGCCGCTGTTTCCCGCGGGAACTACCGTGGTTCCGTTTAGTACATCATCTGCCAGAGTGTCAAGATCGGTACGTTCATCACGGGATACTGCATCCAACTGTTCCGGAATTATCCCGTCGCGGACAAGTTGTAGCAGGGTTGGTTTCATTTACCGCCCCGGGCTCCAACCCCACGCCTTGACTTCCCTCTTGCCCTGTCCAGAGCATTCCTCAGAGTGGCGGTTGCAGCCACCATATCGTCCGCCATGGCTACGGCCCCGATCACAGCGACTCCGTCAGCGCCCGACTCGATACACTGGGCAATATTGCCGGCATTGATTCCGCCTATGGCCACGACGGGTACGCCAACGACGGCGCCAACCTTGATCAGGCTGGCAGTTCCCACAGGCGGTTCCCCGGGCTTGTTCTCGGTGGCAAAGACAGGGCCGACGCCGACATAGCTGGCGCCTTCCTGCTCTGCCCTGATCGCCTCGACATGCTTCTTGGCCGACCGACCGATCATGACACCCGCTCCCAGCATCCTGCGTGCTGAAGGAATCGAAATATCATCCGGCCCGACGTGCAGCCCTTCGGCTTTCGAGGCCATGGCAATGCCGACATGATCGTTGATAATCAAGGGTATGCCAGCCTCCTGCGTAAGTTCATGGATTGCATTCGCGATTTTGAGCGCCTCTCCCATCGCACGTTTCTTGATTCGCAGCTGGATCGCGGTTGCGCCACCCTCTATGGCAGCGGCGGCGACATCATAGTGGTCCCGCCCCAGTTCGGGAATCGAAGCCGTAATCACATATAGGCCCAGATCAAAACTCATGCTATACCATCCTTTGAAGCGGCCGGAAACCCGTCTCGTGCTCCCGGCAATATTCATAGTCGTCATGCGTCTGCGCCTCAAGCAGCTCTCGTTGCCGGTATGCATTGGAAAGGCGGCACTGAGGATCGCCGCAAAACGCTTCACCGGTAAACCTGCACACAACTGCCTGCATCACGCAGCCTTTGGCGACCTCTGTCAACCTTGGGTCATCAAGGCTCAGACAATCATCGGCACAAGTGCCCGCTAGCTCCATCTTTGCTTCTTCACCCAGCCCGAAGGCTGCCGCCCCACGCCTTGCCAGGTAATATCCGGGAGACTTCGCCGGCGCTTCGAGGAGCCCTAAATCGAGATTACCGGCGGCGTTTGTAGGCAACTTCACCCGGGAGCACAGAGCTCGACTCCCAGCCAGGACAATTTTTCACTGATATGCCCGGCTAACCGGCTTGCGGCTGCCTGGCTGCCCGTTTACGGCGCGGCAACCTTTTCCGGGAACATTTCCAGCACAACCTCGGCTGCGCGTTTGCCTGAAAGCAGCATGCCGCCGAAAGTTGGGCCCATGCGTGGAAGGCCGTATGCGGTCGAAACCGACATGCCACAGATTACCAGCCCCGGCATGAACTCGCCAGTATGTTCGACGATAAGATCCTCGGAGCGTTCTACCCACATGGCGCCGAAACCTACCGTTTTCGCCATGCCCCGCTGCTCTAGCTTGGAAAGTACGCAGGCATCGTGACCAGTGGCATCGATTACAACCTTGCTTTCAATGGCAACCGGGTCGACGCACGTGATCTCACGGGGCAGCGACTGAATCGGCGTCCAGTTGATGACGACACCCGCCACGCGGTTCTCCTCGCGAATGACGACATCCTCGAAGATGGTCATGTTGGCGAACTTCACGCCGGCATCACATGCCGCGGCGATAAGTTTGGAGCAGGCGTGGGGACCGTCGGCGACATACAGGCCCTCCTGGGCCTCCTCATAAGGAACGCCGATCTCGTCGAGGGCTTCCTGAGCGGGAGCGCGAAGGGTCACCTTGTTCATCAGGTAACCGCCGATCCAGAAGCCGCCGCCAATGTAGTTGTTACGCTCGACGATAAGTGTCTTTATGCCGCGGGATGCGATGTCCTTGCCGGCCATAAGCCCGCTGGGCCCGCCTCCCACGATGATGACGTCGCTTTCGGCATATTCCTCGAACTGCCTCATGAAGCCGCCGACGATCGCCTTGGTTACGTCCTTCTCGTCGATTGGATGAAATATAGCCATCTGCCGTTCCTTTCCTCGAAATTAAAAAACCGTACCCACGCGCGGTACGGCTCCCATGTGCCAGAGTCATCCCTGCGCTGGCATTACCCAGATCAGGTTCATAGGGTCAGTGAAAACATCACTTTCTCAGCCGCTTTTTCGCAGCTCCCCTGATATGTGTGCAGAGATTATATCATCCGGAAATACAATTAAAAGGTATTATAAAAAAAGAAAAGCGGGCAAGATTTTGCCCGCACCGTACCGCCGGATGCGCTACTTGCATCTATTTATGCGGCTCGGCGCCGGCACCATTTCTCAGGCGGCGTCCTGACCGATCACGGCGAGGTTGCTTGCGGTTGAGTTCGTGGTGAGGCCACTCTCGATGGCTTCAACTCTTTGGCTGTGCCAATGCACAAGCAAACCGGGATCCTCGAAATCCTCTCCACAGATCTCGCAATATCCCCATTGATTTACGGACCCTGCTGACATGCATACATCACAATCATATCTCTTCATTTCTTGCCTCCTTGCTTACGGTACCGCTAACCAGGCGGCAGTGAAAGCCTATCGATTCATTAACAAAAACGGTATCGGGGGATAGCCTTACTTATAATTAAGAACTACCCTGATTGCATTAAAAGCAAACGCCGCGCGAAAATGCGCAGCGTGGCTTCAAATCCGATATTTCCAGGTGTTTTCCCTGCAATAGCGACAGATAGCCGGCCCGAAGAGCTAGTGAGACGCAGGTTGAGCGGTCATCGGACAGAATGGCAGCTTTTTTTCTGCCTTGATAAAAAGGTCCACGGCCTCGGGGTCGAATTGGCTTCCCCGGTTCGCGAGTAGCTGACCTTTCGCCTTTTCGACGCTCATAGCCTTTCTGTAAGGCCGGCTTGAGGTCATGGCATCGAATGCGTCCGCTACGGCCAGCAGGCGAGCGCCCAGTGGGATTCCGTCACCGGAAATGCCTTCAGGGTATCCTCCCCCGGAATAACGCTCGTGATGATACCTGACAATGGCCAGCACTTCTGCGTCCCTTATAATAGGCTTCAGGATCTTCTCTCCCATGGCCGGATGATCCTTGATGAGATCGAACTCCTTGTCTGTCAGTTTACCCGCCTTGTGCAAGATTGCCTCCGGCACACCAATCTTGCCAATGTCATGCACAAGACCGGCGAGCCTTATCTGGGCCAGCTCTTCTTCTGAAAAACTCATCTCGCGCGCAAGCGTCACGGTAATTTCGGTTACGCGCTTGGAGTGACCGTTCGTATATGGATCTTTTGCCTCCAGGGCTTCGGCAAGCGCCTTGAGCGCGCCCAGGAAAGTCGACCTGATCTCATCTGTCTGTTTTTCGACCTTTTGTTCGAGATGATCGCGATAATCACGGTTAGAAAGATAAAGAGCCCGTTTCTCAAGGGCGCGGTCGACGCTCATGAGGACTTCGACGAGATTAAAAGGCTTGGTGACGTAATCGCTTGCCCCCATCTTCATGGCGTTGATTGCCGTCTGTGTATCCGAAACCGCCGTCACCATGATGACCGCCGTGTCGGGACTGAACGTCTGGATTTCCTTCAATAGTTCGACTCCGGATTTGCCAGGCATCATGATGTCGGTGAGAACGAGTTCGAAGCTGCGCTTTTGTATCATGCCGACAGCTTCGTCAACATTTCCAGCAGTCTCACAATAGTAACCTTCTGACTCAAGAGTACGTTGAAGAACCTCACGGATGGTTGCCTCGTCATCGACTATAAGAACACTGGTTTCCTTAATTGATTTCATTATTTATTCAACACCTTGTTTAGCATTTCCCTGAGATCATGGAGGTCGAAAGGTTTCACCAGATAGTAATTTCCGGTGCTGTCGAGATATTCGCGGGTGTCCCGGCTAACCGAGTCCCCGGTAATAAAAATTACGTTAGCCGCCAACGACGGGTCGATCTCGCTTATCCGACGATAGAGTTCACGGCCGTCCATCTGCGGCATGTTGATATCGGTGATAACATGGTCGTAGCTGGTGCGTGAAAGTTTCTGCATTGCCATCTTTCCGTTCTTGGCGATGTCCACCCCATGGCCGTCCATGGTAAGGATGTCTGTGAGCAGTTCCACAATGGCGGGCTCGTCATCCACGACTAAAACCCGGCTTCGAATGTCATCGGAAGATTTCATGCCCGGGTTGATTTCCTCTCTCAATTCAGGATCTCGGCCGGCCGGCAAATCAATGGTCATGGTTGTGCCTTCGCCCCTCCGGCTGGAAACCCTGATCTCACCGCCGTGCTCCTCGATAATCCCGTAGCATATGCTCAGGCCCAGCCCGGTCCCCTGTCCAATCTCCCTGGTGGTGAAGAAAGGATCGAAAATATGCGCGAGGTCTTCGCCGGCGATCCCATGGCCGTTGTCAGTGATGGTAACCTTGATCAGATCGCCCTCACTTCGGGTTGCGACACGTATTAGCCCTTTATCACCGGCTGTGTCGATAGCCTGCTCGGCATTGTTGATGATATTAAGTAATACCTGCTGCATCTGGTGCAGATCGGCAACCACGTGGGGAAGCTCGGGATCGAGATCTGTCTCCAGTTTTACGTTCCTGACATTCAGGTCGTAGGCGCGCAAGTTTATCACCGAGCGAATTGCTTCATTGAGATCGATATCGTCCTTCTGAGGTTTGTACTTGCGGGCGAAGGACAGCAGGTTTTGAACGATCCTTGAAGCCCTTTGAGCCTCCGAGAGTATCGCTTCGATATCCCTGATCGCCGGCTCCTCACGCTCCTCTTCGCAGCGCCGTATCATCAGTTGTGCGTAACCGATAACGCCTGTCAAAGGATTGTTTAACTCATGCGCAACACCCGACACCAGCTGACCGACTGCCGCCATCTTTTCCGACTGCAATAGCTGTTCGCGCATACGTTTTCTTTCTGTTACATCCCTGAAGACGTGAACCAGCCCGAGGATTTCACCATCGTCGCCGAGAACAGGGTTGACTGTCAGCCGCATAACCTTGTTCAGCCTCGGCTCTTCAATTTCCAAAGAGACTCCTCTGCCGGAGTTCATGACTTCCTGCCGGGGGCACTGTGCGATCGGCGAATCACAACCATGCATAGACCGGTAGCATTTACTGCCTATCAATTTTTCCTTGGTAGTGCCCAAAAGAGTAGCCATGCCCTGGTTGGCTCGAATGATATTGTGATCGACGTCATGAACCGAAACGCCATCCGTCATGGAATCAAAGGTTGTTTCCCATGCCTGCTTGGCGCGTGTGACGCTGCGGTATAGCTCCTGATTCTGCACCGCTGCGCCGATGTGAGCGGCAACCGCTGTCAGCAATCTAATGTCATTTTCGTCGTGTGACATTATGGCGCCGCCCATCATTATCAATGCTCCGATTGTTTTTCCTTTTGCTGCAACCGGAACAATCAGCTGGTTTTCCAATCCTTCCTTTTCAAGCATCTTCTTCATCGCATCGTGCTTTTCAAAAAGTCGCTCGGCATTAATAGTTCCCGTCTTGCGCTCAAAGCACTCATCAATTCCTTTTATCACGTCCAGAAGCTGCAACATCACAGTTGTCTGCGCGGAGATACCTTCGTGCGCCGCAACTCTCGCGCTAGTGCCAACTTTCTCATTCAGAAGAATCGCGCCTGCCGAGACTCCGAAAAATCCTGTCAGTTTTGCAAGCGCTTTTTTTAGAACCTGGTCTACGTCATCAAGCGCGCCGGAGAGTGAAGAAACGATTTCATTCAGGACCGTGAGCTCGTAATTACGCCGGGCAAGAGTGTCACCTGCGGCCTTGAGTTTAGAAATATCGTGGAAGAGAGCCATCCGTCCTTCTTCATGGCCGAAGTCGTTAAGAATTGGGCTGATCGTCACTGAATATTGACGCCCGCCGCTATCTAGCTCTGAAATCATCACGCCATTGCACATGTAAACATCGCAACGCTCGCAGGCATCTCTTTTCTG
>JAJZQT010000077.1 GCA_021803005.1 Actinomycetes bacterium | reverse complement strand
CCAGCGCCATTTCTTTTCCGTCGATCTCCCGCACCGGACAGACGCCCAGAATGCTGCTGGTAAGGAAGGCGGCGTCCTCCCCCGCCCTGAGCTCGCCCAGCTTGGGCGCCTCGTAGCGCACTTCTACGCCCATGTCTGCCGCGATGCCGATGACCTTTTCCCTGGTGATGCCCGGCAGGATCTGCTGATCATCGCCCGCGGTGAGCAGGGTGATTTCCCCGCCATTCAGGGAGTCCCCACCCTGGTGATGCCCGGCATTCAGGGAAAAAAAGATGTTGGAGAGCGAGCCCTCGAGCAGGCGTCCGTGGCCGCTGGTGAAGATGGCCTCCCCGGCGCCGGCCGCGGCGGCCTCGCGCCGGGCGGTCACCGTCGCCAGCAGGCTGCCGTTCTTCAGCCGCGCCAGGCTGCCCCGGTTGGCGGCGACGGTGGCGCAGGCGATTCCTTTTTCATAGATCTCCCCGGGAAATCCCGCGAACGGGACGGCGGTGAGAAGCAGCGCCGGCAGGATGCCCTCCCCGGGATCGATCCCTCCCGGGCTTGCCGGAAGACCGCGCGACAGCTGGATCCGCAGGCGGCCCTGGACGACATCGTTGGCTTCGGCCAGGGACAGGGCCTGGTTGCGCAGTCCCTCGGCATCGATCGGGCTGCTGATGCCGGCCATCTCCATGGAGTTTTCGAGCCGCCGGAAGTGTTCGGCGAAGAACACCGGACGGCCCCGCATGATCTTGAGCGTTTCGATCAGGGAGTCGCCGTAGGCGAAGCCGCGGTCGAAGACCGGGACCAAGGCGGCGGCGGCGGGGACGAGCCGGCTGTTTAAGTAAACGTATGTCATCGCATCCGCGCCGCTGCCGCCCGGCCGGCAAACTCTACCGCCCTGACCATCGCTTCCGCCTTGCGCAGCGTCTCGCGGTGTTCGCGGGCGGGGTCGGAGTCGGCGACGATACCGGCGCCCGCCTGGGCGTAGACCCGGTTCCCGATTCTTGCCAGTGTGCGGATGATGATATTCATGTCCATGTTGCCGTTGTAGCCGATGTAACCGAAGCTGCCGGTGTAGGGGCCCCGGCGCACCGGCTCGAGTTCGTCGATTATCTCCATGCAGCGAACCTTGGGACAGCCGGTGATGGTGCCGCCGGGGAACATCGCCTTCAGCAGGTCCAGGGCGTCTTTCTTTTCGTGCAGCACCCCCCGCACGTTCGAGACTATGTGGATCACATGGGAATAAGCCTCGTTCACCATCAGCTCGTTGACCTGCACGCTGCCGTAGTCGCAGACGCGCCCCATGTCGTTGCGCTCGAGGTCGACCAGCATGATGTGCTCGGCGCGCTCCTTGGGATCGAGGTTGAGCTCCTGCCTGAGGCTGTCATCCTCGTTGAAATCGGCGCCGCGCCTGCGGGTGCCGGCGATGGGCCGGGTCTGCGCCCGCCGCCCCTCCAGCTGCACCAGCCGCTCGGGCGAGGACGAGATCAGCTGGTAGCCGCCGAAATCGAGGTAACCGGCGAAGGGGGACGGATTCACGGTGCGCAGCGCTGAATAAAGATCGAGGCTGTCGCCCGAATAATCCAGCTCCAGGCGCTGGGAGAGGTTCGACTGGAAGATGTCGCCGGCGAGGATGTACTCCTTGGCCCGCTCTACTATATGCCTGAAGCTGTCCCCGGTCATGTTTGACCGCGTTAAGGAGCTGTGGTTAAAGGCATGACGGTCGATGTCTGGCGGGACTTCCGGGGCGCGCTCCGCCGCCGCGCGGCGGAGCGCGCCCTCGGCTTCCTCGAGTTCCCCCGGCGCCGCATCCTCGAAAACCAGATGGGCGAGGCCGCGCCAGTGGTCGTAACAGATGAGCCGCCTGGGAAAGATGAAATCAAATTCCGGAAAGGCCAGGTCGTCGACGGCCCCAGAGGGCAGCCTCTCGATGTAGCGGCCGGCGTCGTAGCTGACCGTGCCGAAGGCGCCGCCGGCAACGGGCGGAGCCGGAAACCCTTGCCGCTCATTCGGCGGCTGAGAGCCGCTCGTGGACTGGCTATCAATCGGGGGCGGCAAAACGGATACTGGTGCCAGCGCGCGAATCAGCTTCCTCATGAATCCAAAGGGGTCAACGACTTCCATCTGGATGGCCTCATGATCAGCGATTGCGGCATCGTAGCCGAGAACGGCATCATAGCCGGGAACGGCATCGTAGCCGGGAACGGGATCGCCGCATCCAGGAATAACGGCATCGGGCCCGCGCAATGTCGCCAGCCCCTCCCTGACGGTGACCGTCAGTCGCGGGCTCCAGGCAAGAAAGGAATAGCGGCAGAGGTCGGGGTTGCCGCCGGCGCTGTCGAGCAGCACAAAGGGCCCGCTTCCGGGAAGGCCCAGCCGCCGGATGAGTCCTACCGGGCTAGGCAGCCGGACCTCGATTTCCCGGCGGGAGACGCGCCGGGCTGGAATCAGAAGTTCTTTTAATGGCAAATCCATGGGCAACCAGCCATGAAAATTTTCAGTCCCGGGCCACGTGGCTAAATCCCGTTCTTCCATCCAGCAGCTGCCGGCGGCACGACGTGCCTACACCCGGGCGGCGCTGCTGAAAGAAGTGTATTTGTCCTTGAAAACCAGATCGATGGTCCCGATGGGGCCGTTACGGTGCTTGGCCACGATCAGCTCGGCCATGTTGCCGGGATGCCCGGACTCTTCCTTGGGCCGGTAAATGAACATCACCATGTCGGCGTCCTGCTCGATGGCGCCCGATTCCCGCAGGTCGGAAAGCTGCGGCCGCGGCGGCGTCCGCGATTCCACGGCGCGGGAAAGCTGGGAGATGGCCAGAACCGGAATCTTGAGCTCGCGCGCCATGATCTTGAGCGAGCGTGAAATCTTGGTAATTTCCTGCTGCCGGTTCTCGTAGCGCCCGTCGGACATCATCAGCTGCATGTAGTCGATGATGACGAGCCCCACTGCCTGCTGGCTGGCAAGGCGGCGCGTCAGGGCTTTGATCTCGAGCATATTTGTGCCAGGGGTGTCGACCACGGTGATCGGCGCCCGCTCCAGCCGGGCGCAGGCCTCGGTCAGTTTGGACCAGTCATCGGGACCGACGGCGCCGGTGCGCAGCCTGTGGCTGTCGACCCGGCCCTGGGTGCACATCATGCGCTGGGCCAGCTCGCTGTCGCTCATCTCCAGGCTGAAGATGACCACGCGGACGTCGTCCTTCAAGGCGATGTTCTGGGCGATGTCGAGGGCCAGGGCCGTCTTGCCCACGGCAGGCCGCGCCGCCAGGATGATGAGATTGGATTCCTGAAAACCGGAAGTCAGCTTGTCGAGGTCCGCAAAACCGGTGGAGATGCCGGTGATCTTGCGGCCCTGTTCGTGCAGCTTCTCGATGCGGTCGAACTGCTCGGCCAGCAGATCCTTGAGGGGCCTGGCCACGCCATGGATCTGCTTCTGCGCGATCTCGTAGACCAGCTTCTCGCTCTCGTCGAGCAGCTCCCGCACTTCGCCGGGACGCTCGTAACCGAGCTCGGCGATGCGGTTTCCCACCTGTATCAGCGAGCGCAAAATCGCGTTTTCGCGAACGATGGCAGCGTAATGGGAGGCGTTGGCCGCCGCCGGCACGGTTGACACCAGGGTATGGATGTAAGCCTTGCCGCCGACCTGCTCGAGCACGCCGCCGAGGGCAAGATGCTCCGTGACCGTGATCGGGTCGACAGGATTGCCACGGTTGAACAGCTCGGTGATCGCCCGGAAGATCTCGCGGTGCGAGTCGCGGTAAAAATCGGTGTCGTGTATCTTTTCCACCACGGCCGTGATGGCCATGGGGGAGATCATCATGGCGCCCAGCACCGAGACTTCTGCCTCCAGATTCTGCGGAGGCAGGGGAGGAGGAGGTTTCAGCGCGCGCGCCACGGGCTTGTCAGGCCTGGGCCGCCGGCGCCACGATTACCTTGGCGTTGGCTTTGACCCCTGTATTGACTTCGATCTCGACCATGTAGTCGCCGGTCTCCTTGATCGGTTCCTCGAGGTTGATTTTTTTCTTGTCGATCCTGACGTTACGCGCGCGCAGGATCTCCTTGGAGATATCCGCGGCGGTAACCGAGCCGAAGAGCTTGCCGTCCTCTCCCGCCTGGGCGGTCACGGTCAGCACCGTCTTGCTCAGAACCTCAGCCAGATCGCCGGCGCGCTCGGCGTCGCGGACCTTCCTGGCTTCTTCTTCCTCCTGGCGGTGCCTGACCTCGGCTATACGGCCGGGTGAGGCCTGTTCCGCCAGATTGCGGGGCAGTAAGAAATTACGGGCATAACCGTCGGCGACGGTTACGACCGCTCCCCTGTCGCCCAGCGTCTCAACGTCCTGCAACAATATCACGTCCATGTCGTCAAGGTCTCCTTTCTGAAAATGAATTTGCAGCTATTTGCAGCAGTTAATATTTGGCGCTATTTGCGAAACCGGCCTCTGGGCCGGCTTAGTGGCCGGTCAGTTTCCTGCCGATGAGGCGGCGGCGGAAATCGAACCAGATGTCGAACAGCCCCAGCAGGCTGGTGGTGTAAAAAAATGCCTCCAGCACTACCACGAAGGCGTAGATCCCCGCCCGTTTCGCCCTCGAAAGCTTGAAATGCCAGACCGTGAAGCTGACGACCGACAGGCCCTGGACGAAAAACATCACGCCTGAGGCGATGAGCAGGTTCATGCCCACCAGGTAGACCACCTCGGCGCCGGTCCCATCCACGGTGTAAGCATAGATCAGGCAGGCGAAACCGGCGATGGTCGCATAGGCGAAAGCCCAATGCACCCTCATGTCCCGGAAGACGAAATCCCGGGGAAACGGCGTGCCCGCCCTTTCGAAAACCCGGCGGGCGATGGCGATGAAGGCCCCGGCAAACAACACCGAGGCCACCAGCAGAACCGCGGGCGCCAGGTATGGCAGCGCCGTGGCGAAGTCGCTCACATCGGTAAGCGTGGCGTCGATGTCCTGCTGGCTCATCCCCATGGCCTGGTAGATCTGCCGGCTTGAATCCGCGGTCTGGTCGGCCAGGGACTGCATGGCACTCACGGGGCCCTGGCCGCTGATGAGCAGAACCGATCCCAGCCACAGGCCCAGGACCACGGCAAGCAGGCCCGCCGCGACCATGAACAGGCGGAACTCCCTGGCGTCGCGGCGTAGGGCCAGTCCGGAACCGGCGCCCGCCAGCGCCGCCAGCAGGAAGATCAGCAGGCCGGCGTAGATCCCGGTCAGGACGAAACAGGCAGCCCCGGCCAGCAGGCTGACAGCCAGCCCCGCGGAAATTCCGTGGCGGGAGGTGATAAGCGCCGCCGGTATCAGCATCGCCGGCACCGCTATCAATGAAAGCAGGGGCAGGAAGGCGATAACCACGCCCAGGGCGACCGAGGCCGCCACAGCCTTGCCCGAGTCTCGAAGCATCGTTTTAGACCTATCTGACCAGGTACGGCAGCAGCGCCATTTCGCGCGAGCGCTTGATGGCGATCGCGAGCTGGCGCTGATGGCGCCGGCAGGTCCCCGTCACCCGGCGCGCGCGGATCTTGCCGCGGTCGGAGACGTAGCGGCGCAGCTGGTTGTAGTTCTTGTAGTCGATCTCGTCGACCTTTTCCTTGCAGAAATAGCAGTATTTGCGCCTTTGCGAGCCGCCGCCGGCCCGCCAGGACGGCCGCTTGCTGCCGCCGCGGCGCGGCCCTGAGCCTCTTGATGTTGATGGTGGCATATAAGAACTCCGTTCCTTGTTTCTGGTTTCTGGTTACTGGTTAATAAAACCAAAGGGCGTTGCCTGTGCGAGGCAAGCCCCCTGGCTGGTTTCCCCGGCTAGAACGGGATGTCGTCGTCGCTGCCGCCTGACGGCGCGTCGAAGTCGGAGGTATCGGGGTTTAAGCCCGACGGCGCTCCGGTGGCTACCGGCGCTCCGCCCGACGAGCCTGCGTCCTGGCGCGATCCCAGGAACTGCACCGTATTGGCGATGACCTCCACCTTGGAGCGCTTGGAGCCGTCCTGTGCTTCCCAGCTGCGGAAGCTCAGGCGCCCGTCAACGGCGACCTGCCTGCCCTTGGCGAGATACTGGCTGCAGCTTTCCGCCTGGGCTCCCCAGACGACGATGTCAAAGAAGTTCGGCTTCTCAATCCACTCGCCGGACTCGTTCTTGTAGCGTTCGTTCACCGCCAGCCCCAGCGTACAGACGGACTTGCCGTTGGGCGTCGTCCTCAGCTCGGGGTCGCGGGTCAGGTTTCCTACCAGGGTTACACGGTTGATGCTGGCCATCCTGGGCCTCCTTTAGCTCTCACTTGCTGCTACTTTTTCCTTGAGGGCCACCGGCATGAACCGGATCGCCTCGTCGGTTATCCTGAGGATGCGCGAGATCTCGTCTAGCACAGCCGGAGTGATGGTGAGAGTGATAACATAATAGAAGGCGTCGCGGATATGGTCGATCTCGTAGGCGAGACGCTTCTTGCCCCATTCCTCGACGTTATCAACCGAGCCGCCGCCGTCCGTGGACGTCTTCCTGATGCGGTCCAGGATCTCCGTCTGGCGGGCGGGCTCTGCTTCAGGGTTGAGCAGAAGCATTATTTCGTAGTTGCTCGTGGTACTCACCTCCTTTGGTCTATGGCGGCCCCATGCCTTTGCATGGAGCAGGAGTGGGATATTTGGCGCGCATGCCGGCCCCGGAAGGGCGGCGGCATCGCTATGCAGTGGAAGTGAAGAGTATAACAGAAGCCGCGGACGGATTGAATTCGGGGGAATTCGGCAGCGACTGAAGGGATTCGCTTCAATTGATGTTGCCGGGCTCCAGCCGCGATATTCCCTCGAGCCGGTCATAATCCCGATCATAGCTGACCAGGGGACAACCATCCTGCATGGACAGAGCGGCCGCGAAACAGTCCGCGAGATCGATGCCCGCGCTCGAATAAAGACTGACTGCCTGGGCAAAGGCGCCCGCATCTGCGATCGAAAGGTTGGGCGTATTCATGATCAGTTCGAGCTTATTGACTATTTCAGGACGCGGCAGTCTGTAATACGACTCCAGCACCCAGACCACTTCAGCGAGAATCAGGGGATGAGTAGTCAGGCCCAGTTCGCCATCCACTGCCCTTTGCACCAGGCACCGGCAGGCTTCCGCCTTGCCTTTGTCGTCAGCGGTCAGGAAGCGCAGGAAAATATTGGCATCGAGGAAGTATTTATTCCACAATCTTCTTCACCCGCCTGGCGCGGGCTTTCTCACGTATTCTGGAAAAATCCTCCGGGCGCCGCTTTGGTTTTACGGTCGCAAAAGCTTCGAGCAGAGTCCCCTTGACCGGCTTCATCACTATATGATCGCCTTCAATGCTATATACGAGGCCGTCACCGGCCTTCAGGCCCATCTGTTTTCGAATCTGGTTCGGAATAGTGGTTTGCCCCTTGCTGGTAAGCGTAGATTTCATTACCATCGCCCAGTCTCCTTATTTATCATGTATGCATTACATTGATCATATCGTAATTACCAGTTAAAAAACAAGGAAATGAAATCCCGATGTCAGCTTCCGGGCAATGCGTGTTTGAACTCCTGCCCCCGCGGGGAATTGCGAAGTGACGCGCATTTTCGCGTGCTTGGCCTGTTCAAATTATTTGGAGGCGCCATGAAAACCGATGAAACCACGAAGATCGAGATTCCCCATCCCGAAACCGATACCGCGGCACCCATCCTTTCCGTCTCCGCCGGCATGGCGCTGGGACCCCTGAGTCTGCAAGAAACAGAAGGGGGCTACAAATGAAGTTTTCCCGAATCAAGGTGACCGGCCCGCGGCTGGCGGCGCTGCTTGCCGCCGCCGGCGCCAGCGGCTACGCGACGGTGGTGCGGCGGCGGCTGGTCCGCTGGGGGGCGACCGAAGAGGAGACCCTCCCAGCCTGAGCAGTCCCAGACAGGAGCGGTAGCCATGTTCGGGGTGCGTTCTTTTAGCCAGGATGGCCTCGGTCAGCTTGCCGGTAGCCGGCCCGGTCTTCTCGGCCCAGGCGATGATGCGCGATGGTTTCCAGTCCATATACCTGCGGTGAGCTTTGGGCCGGTGTTCCTCTTTGGTGGTAA
>JAJZQT010000008.1:35523-41535 GCA_021803005.1 Actinomycetes bacterium | reverse complement strand
GGCAACAAGTGTTTCCGCAGGCAGGTTCTGGAATCACTCGATCTGGACTCAATCTCTTCGCAGGGATACGGGTTTCAGATCGAAATGACTTACCGGACGATAAAGAAGGGCTTCCGGGTGAAGGAGATCCCGATAACGTTCGCGGACCGCCAGCTGGGGCAGTCCAAGATGTCAAAAAAGATTGTGTTCGAGGCTGTGCTGCTGGTCTGGAAACTGAGACTCGGGTCCAGCTGACCTTCGGAAGCCGAGGTTCAGCCGGCTAACCCTGGCCGATAAGCCGCCCGTCCAGCGCCTTGCGTACGGCGGCGCTCAGCTCGTCCGGAGTAAAAGGCTTGACCACGAACTCGCGCGCTCCCAGGCGATCGGACTGGGTGGCCATGTCAAAAGTTCCAAGGCCGGTGATCACCACCGCGCTGATGTCCATGCTGGTGCTTTTGATGACCTCGAGGAGTTCGAGCCCCGACATGTCGGGCATCATTATATCGGTGACAACTGCGTCAAAAGCATTCTCGCTGACCAGGTGCAACGCTTCCTTGCCGCTGGCAGCAGTGGTCACCCTGTAGCCCTCACCAGCCAGAATCTGTTCGCAGACATCACGAATAACTTCCTCGTCATCAACCACCAGTACATTTTCTTTCGACATTCTCTAACCCCCGATCCCGTATATCTTGTTTCGTGATTGACCTTGCCCGGAATTGATTGAAACTTGATTAAATCAGGCTACCCGCTTGAACCCCGTGGATACATTGGCTGTCGGCAATTTGACGGTGAACGTTGAACCCTCACCCAGTTTGCTCGCCACTTCGATGACGCCCCCGTGTTCCTCCACTATCCGTTGCGAAACCGACAAGCCGAGGCCGGCGCCTTCGCCGATGTCCTTACTGGTGTAAAAGGGATTGAAAACAAGATCGATCTTTTCCGGAGAAATGCCTGAGCCGGTATCCTTGAATGCGACCTCGACCCAGGGCTGCTTGCCGTCAGGCTTGGCGGCCCGGATGGAAACGGTGAGTTTGCCGCCGCGCTCCATCGCGTGCAAAGCATTATTGAGGACATTGATGAAAACCTGCTTCATCTGGTTGACATCAATATATACATTTGGTACATCGTCTTCGTAGTCGAGCAAGACCTTGACGTTGATCAGGTCGGCCTGCTTCCTGAGAAGCGACAGGGAGTCGTCCATCACCTCGCGAATGGACGTCTTGCGCTTTTTGAGGCCCTCCCGCCTGGCAAAGTCGAGCAGGTTGCGGACGATGTCGCGGGCCCTGATGGTCTCGTTTTCGATAACCTTGAGATTTTTTGCGGTGGGATCGTCCGCCGGCAGGCCTCGCCGCAGCAGAGCCACATAGCCGAGGACACCGGTGAGAGGATTATTGATCTCGTGCGCGATGTTGGCGGCCAGCTCTCCAAGCGCCGCCAGCTTGGTTGACTGCAGCAGCTGCTCCTGCAGCTGAATCTGCTCCTCGACCTGCTGCTCCAGCATCGCCATCATGTTGTTGAATGCTTCCCCCAGACCGGCCAGGCGGTCTGCGCGCGCGACCTTGTAGACCTCACATTTCTCACAGCGCCCGAACTTCTGCGCGAAGACGCCCTGAACTTCACCGCCGCAATGTGTGCCGGCGACCTGCCAGCAGCGCCGGTTTTCCGACTTGAACGAAGGGCAATCGGTATAGGCGCAGTTTTTGAATTCCCAACACTTCACCAACCCGGGATTGTCGAAGCGGACCGAGAAGCTGCGCTCCTTTTCCGCCGCGGCGATGAGATGGCTAATCTTTTGTGTTGCATTTGCCAGGTCGGTGTTCTGTGAGGCCAGCTCGCCGGTCTTCTTCTGCAGGTCCTCAAACAGCAGCGCGTTCTCCAAAGCCATGGCGACCTGGCTGCCGATGGCGCCGAGCAGACTGAGATCGGCGGGGGAAAAGCGGTCGGATCTTTCACTGCCGACGCCAAGAACGCCGATGAGCCGGCCCCGGAACTTCATGGGGACGGCGGCAACACAGGCCACGCCGTCACCGGCAACGGCCTCGGCGGTGTCGCCGGGAAGTTCCTCAACGTTCAACGCCATGGCCTTGCCGTTCCCGGCAACGATACCTGTCAGACCTTCACCCGGTTTCAGGTGCGCGATGCGGCTTAGGAATCTCTCGCTGCCGCCCTTCCAGACACGAAGGTCGAGCTGGCCGGTGTCCACATCGTATAAGTGTACGCAGGCGCGGTGGGAGGTAAAAAGGTCTGCCACCTGTTCGAGCGCCGCACTCAATATCTGATCGGGATCGAGCGACTGGCCCACGGCGCCGGCAACGTCATTGAGCGCCGCCAGCTCCCGGTTGCGCTCGAAGGAGTGCTGCTCGAGTTTCTTGCGCTCGGTGATATCGCGGGCGACGCCAATCTGGGCGATGACCTTGCCGCTTTCCCTGTATGCGGTCCCGGATATCTCGATGAACTTGGTTCTGCCGCCGGCGTCAATGACCTCAAGCTCGTACGGCTGGACTTCATGGCCCCACATCACCTTCTCGAAATTGGTGACGGCGATGGCAATGGCCCCGGGGGCGACTATGTCACTGAACTGACGTCCCATCAAAGCCTCAGTCTGGAAGCCCAGCACCGCCTCGCTGTCGCCGCTGACGAACTGGAACCTTCCATCAGACCCGATGACGAAAATGACATCATTGACACTGGCCATGATGTTCTCGCTGAAGCTCTTTAAGTCTTCGAGCTCGCGGGTACGGGCCGCCACCTCAAGTTCGAGGGCGCGTGACCGCTCGCTCATCCTGAACCCGCTGATGACCCTTTCCGTCAAAAATGCAATGGCCGGAAATGCGATCAGCAAGGAGAGGATAACGCCGTGTTCGAGGAGATTGCCGCGAATGTGCTGCAAAAAATCCGGCTGGCTGAAATATTCGATACCGAAATACGCGGCATCTATCACAAGGCCGGTGGCGGCGATTGTATATACCAGCCATGTAACCCGAACCCGGTTTCTGACCAATGAGTTCGGCGTGTCGATAGTAGAAGCCCTGGGTACCAATCCATTCTCCGATTCCGCACAAATGCCCGCAAAATTCACTTCGAAAAGGTGATTCCGAAGCGTGTCTCGCGTATCGGTTTCGGAAAAGAAACCTTTAACCTCGCGCCGTTCCGGGTATTGGATATTTACCCGCGGGTAATTAAACTGTTAATTCCCGGGAAAAATCAGCTGCAAGAGAGGGCTCTCATGTGCGAACTCAGTGTTTATATGCTGGAAGACGGCAAGGAAGAGACGGTAATGGAAGACGTCGCCAATATCGTGCCTGAAGGTGACGCGATTGTGCTCACGGATATCCTTGGGCAACAGAAGACAGTTTACGGCCGCATTCTCGAGATCAGGCTTCTTGACCACAAGGTTTACCTGGGCAAATAAGCTTTGGCCCGGGAAGGACTAGTGAATTGCATATCCCCGACGGTTATATAAGCCCGCAAACGGCCGGCGGCCTCTGGGCGCTCATGGTCCCGGTCTGGTATACCGCCGGCTACCAGGTGAAGAAGGCGCTCAACGCGCGCCAGGCGCCGCTGGTCGCCATCGGGGCCGCCTTCTGTTTCGTCATCATGATGTTCAACATCCCGCTCCCCGGGGGCACCAGCGGACATGCGGTGGGAGGAACCCTCGTAGCGGTGGTGCTGGGGCCCTGGGCGGCGGTAATCGCCCTTTCCGTCGCCCTGGTCATCCAGGCGATTTTTTTTGGCGACGGCGGCATTCTCGCCATCGGCGCCAACTGTTTCAATATGGCCTTCGCCCTGCCCGTATCCGGATATCTGGTCTACCGCCTGATCTCGGTGGGCTCGCAGCCGTCATCGGTCCGGCGCTGGCTTGGGGCCGGCGTGGGCGGTTATGCCGGCATCAATGTTGCCGCTTTCTTGACGGCTGTGGAAATCGGCCTGCAGGGTGACCTCTTCCACGCCGCCGACGGATCGGCGCTCTACGCTCCCTACGGCCTGTCGCAGACAATCCCCGCCATGATGATCAGCCATCTCACGCTGGTCGGCTTCATTGAGGCTGCCGTGACCGCGCTGGCCGTCGTTTATCTGCAAAGAACGGACCCGGGAATGCTCGGCAGCCGCACCGATCAGGCGGCGGCGCGCGGAAGCTTCAGGCTCAGGCCACTCATCGTCGGCATCATCCTCATGCTGGTCTTCGTTCCTCTGGGCCTGCTTGCGACCGGCACCGCCTGGGGGGAATGGAGCACGGACCAGATTCGCAGCGAGTTAGGTTTTGTTCCCCGGGGAATGGAGACCTTTGCGGGCATCTGGGGCGGCATTCTTCCGGATTACGGACTGCCCGGCCAGGGCGGGGGATTCTGGGCATCAGTCCCGGGGTACATCCTGTCGGCGGTTATCGGCCTGATCGTCATTACCGGCATCATCATGCTGGCCGCGAGGCTGATCTCGAGCAGGGCTCACAAGGCCCGGCAGCATGGCTGAGGCTGCCCCTGCGGTCCCGGAATGGATGTTGCGGGGAAGCGTTGACGCTCTGACCGGGGAAGGCGGCAAGCAGCGTCGCGTGAGCGTGGTGCAGCGGACGATCCAGGGGCTTTCAAGAGCCCTCAGGCACAGTGTTTTTTCCGAAAAGATCGCAGCCCGGGACGGTCTGCTGCAGAGAATCGACCCTCGGGCCAAGACAGTCGCAATGCTGGTGTTGCTGATCGTCGCCGCTTTCCTGCAACGCTGGTACATGCTGCTGGCCCTCTACGCCGTGGCGCTGGCGATGGCCGGGCTTTCGCGGATCTCACTGGGCTTCTTCGTCAGGCGCGTCTGGCTCTTCATTCCCATTTTCGCTGGCATCATCGTGCTGCCGAGCCTGTTTAACGTCTTTCGCGCCGGTGACCCGTTGTGGACGATCTGGGATTTCGGGCGTGAGGTCCGGTTCGGACCCTGGTCGCTGGGATCTTCCCTGGCGATCACAAAGCAGGGAATCGAGGGCGCGGTGGTCCTGGTGCTCAGGGTCGCGGTTTCTGTCTCGCTGGCGGTGTTGCTGGCCCTGACGACCCGCTGGGCCGATCTGCTGAAATCACTGCGGGTCTTCCTGGTGCCTCGCATCTTCATCCTTATCCTGTCCATGACCTATCGCTATATCTTCCTGCTGATCAGCCTGGCGAGCGACATGTTCACGGCGCGGGTGAGCCGCATGGTCCGTGCCTCCAGCCCGCGGGAGGACAGGCGCTTCGCCGCCACCAGCATGGGCACGCTCCTGGGGAAATCCCATACAATGAGCGATGAGATTTATGCGGCCATGGTCAGCCGCGGTTATAACGGCGAGCCCATGAGCACGCATCGCTTTTCGATGCGGGGCGCAGACTGGGCCTGGCTGGGAGCCGTGGCGCTGATGGCGATGCTGGCCCTCGGAGGTGACCGGTTAGTTGGCTGAAGCCGCTTCAGTCTTTGAAGTCGAGAACGTTGCTTACCGCTACCAGGACGCGGAGGCGCTGTCCGGGGTGAGCTTCTCGGTGCGCCCGGGAGAGCGGCTGGCGCTGCTTGGCGCCAACGGCTCGGGCAAATCGACACTGCTGAAGATGCTCGACGGGCTTATCTTCCCCAGTGCGGGGCGCATCTCGGCTTTCGGCGAGGAGCTCAGCGAAACAGCGTTGCGGGACGACGGTTTTTCGCAGCGGTTCCGGCGCCGCGTCGGCTTTGTCTTCCAGAATTCCGATGCGCAACTGTTCTCGCCAAGCGTCTGGGAAGAAATCGCCTTCGGGCCGCTGCACCTGGGGCTCGACTCCGGGGAGGTCGAGCACCGTACTGAAGACACCATCCATATCCTGGGCCTGGGGCATCTGCGGGAGCGCCCGCCATACCACCTAAGCGGCGGCGAGAAGAAAAAGGTGGCGCTGGCCTCGGTGCTGGCCATCAATCCGGATGTGCTGCTGTTCGACGAGCCGACGGCGGGCCTGGACCCCAAGACTGAGACCTTTCTGTCGCGGCTGATCCTGCAGCTGGCGGCGGCCGGCAAGACCATCATCACGGCCACTCAGGATCTGGGCCTGATCG
>JAJZQT010000008.1:28654-35423 GCA_021803005.1 Actinomycetes bacterium | reverse complement strand
CAATTAAGTTATGTGTCCCCAAAATTCCAAAATTCAGGCGAGGACGCGCAGCCCCTTGTACTTGAGGCGCCGCAGTCGCCGCACGCGGCTGGCGAGAAAGAGAACGATGACGGCCAGAAGGTACCCGGCGGGAGGAACCAGCATCATCATAATCGAAAGAATGACGACGGAAAAATCCAGCGCCGGTCCCGGGTCCCGGCCTTCGCCGACCATGACGATGCCGCGGCGGTCGTACGTGCCAGCCAGAGCCAGCGCGGCGCCAACGGGAATTCCCACAAAATGAACGGCGCCTGGCCAGGCCCCCGCAATCGCGGCGGACATCAACAGGGCGCCCACGGCGACGGAGAGCCCCAGCTGCAGGTTCCGTCCGATGCCGATGAGCGCCTTCACGCGCGTCATCAATATATCCAGCACAATCAGGGCCAGCACGACCGCCAGGGCGGCGTTGGAGATCATGAAATCCAGGGGATTGTCATCGACCTGAAAACCCCATACCCAGCCCAGACGGGCCATGAGAACATATATTGCCAAAGGGATTACTGCACGAAATCCAGCCAGCGATGCCAGTCCGGCGCCGGCTGCTATAGCCCAGGCTGCTGCCATGTTTCCTCCCGCCAATCGTGGTTTTAATTGCCAACAGGCGCCCAGGATTCTACCATTCCCGCCGTGTTGCTTCTAGAAACAGGCACGACTAGAATCAAATGTCATGACCAGAATCGGCTTTGACAAGTTCGAAGATTTTTATGCCAGGCGCACCGGCGGCATGCGCTCGTCGGTCATGCGCGACCTGATGGCGGTGATCGCAATGCCGGATGTTATCACCCTGGCTGGCGGCCTGCCCAATACCGAGAGCTTCCCGGCCAAGACTCTGGCCAAGGTCACACAGCAGATCGCCATGAACTGCAGCGCCGCCGCCCTCCAGTACGGCCCCACCGAAGGTTTTCAGGAGACCAAGGAAAACATCGTCAAGGTGATGGCCGAGGAGAGCACCGTGGCCGACCCGGACGATATCATCGTCACCACCGGCGGCCAGCAGGGCATCGACCTGGTGACCCGGATCCTGGTGGATCCCGGCGACATCATCATCGCCGAGGCGCCCACCTATCCCGGCGCCATCCCTTCGTTCTGCAGCTTCGAGGCGGACGTCGTCCAGGTGCCGCTGGATGATGACGGCATCCGCACCGACCTGCTCACCGCTGAGATCGAGCGGCTGAAAAAAGAGAGCCGCAAGCCAAAGTTCATCTATCTCATCCCCAATTTCCACAACCCCGCGGGCGTCTGTCTGAGCCTGGAGCGGCGGCTGGAAATCGTCGCCCTCGCCAAGAAGCATGGGCTGATCATCCTCGAGGATAATCCCTACGGCCAGCTGCGCTTCGAGGGCGAGTCGCTACCGACACTCTATTCGCTCGACGACTCCGAGAACGTAATCTATGTGAGTACTTTCTCAAAAATCATCTCGCCGGGGATCCGGCTGGGCTGGATGGTAGCGCCACCGGCTCTGCTGGCGAAGTTCAACATGGGCAAGCAGGCCGCCGACCTCTGTCCCTCCACCCTGGCCCAGATGATAGTCAACCAGTACTTCCAGGACTTCCGCTGGCAGGATTACGTCGAGGAGGTCATCAAGGTCTACCGGTCCCGCCGCGACGCCATGCTGGCGGCGCTGGAGGAATACTTCCCGGAAGAGGCCAGCTGGACCCATCCGCAGGGCGGGTTTTACATCTGGGTAACGCTGCCGGAATATCTCGATACGGTCGACCTGCTGGCGCTGGCGATCGAGGAACATAAAGTAGCCTTCGTGCCCGGCTCGGGCGCCTGGGTTGACGGCACCGGCGCCAACCACATGCGGTTGTCATTCAGCGCCGTGTCTGAGGACCGCATTGAAGAGGGTATTAAACGCATAGCCAAGGTCATCAGGGAACAGATGGAACTGTACCGCGCGCTCCAGGGTTCCTGATTGCAGACGACAGAGAGCTGGAAGCGGCCATGGAAACCGGAAGTCAATGACTATGCCAACAATCAATCAAATGGGGGATTGAGATGAGCAAAAAGACAATAGCGGTCCTCAAGGGCGGACGCTCGCTGGAGCGGAACATCTCACTCAAGTCCGGCGCCCGCGTGGAAAAGGCCCTCAGGGAGATGGGATATTCCGTCGAGGGCATCGACGTCGACGCCAGCCTGGTGAAGAGGCTCAAGGAGCTGAAACCCGACGCCGCCTTCATCGCCATGCACGGCCGCAGCGGCGAGGACGGCACCGTGCAGGAGCTCATGGACATCCTGGGCATTCCCTACACCGGCTCGGACGTGCTGCCTTCCATCAACTGCATGGACAAGGTCCTCTCCAAGCACATCTTCATGGAAAACGGCGTGCCGACGCCGCCGTTCTTTGCCTTTAACCGCGACGCCTTCCAGGAGCTGGGAGCCGTTGACACCATGCCTATAATTGGTGATGATCTGGGCTTCCCCATCGTAGTCAAGCCGGCGGCGCAGGGCTCGGCGCTGGGGATCCGCTTTGCCCATACCGGGAGCGAGCTGCCGGCGGCTTTGATATCAGCGTTTAGTTTTGATAATAAGGTCCTGCTCGAGAAATACGTCAAGGGCAAGGAGCTTGCCGTCAGCATACTGGGGAAAGAGCCGCGGGCGCTGCCGGTCGTCGAGGTCAGGCCCAAGACCGATTTCTTCGATTTCGAGTCGCGCTACACCATGGGCAAGGCCGACTACCTGGCGCCGGCGGAGATTCCCGACGATGTCGCCGCCCAGGCTTCGGAGCTGTCGCTGAGAGTGTTCAAGACGCTCGGCTGCTCCGGCTTCGGCCGCGTGGATATCATGCTGGGAGAGGACGGCAGCCTGCAGGTGCTGGAGATCAACACCATTCCCGGCTTCACCGAGACCAGCCTTTTGCCGATGGCGGCCAACGCCACCGGCATCAGTTTCAACGAGCTGGTCGAGGAGATACTGCTCTGCGCGCTGGAAGGTTGACGGCGGCTGGAAATGCCGGTCGTTGATTTTATGCACCCCCGCCGTGCGATTTGCTAGACTTTCAAGTTCTTGTCGCGCCCCGATAGCTCAGAGGATGAGAGCGACCGCCTCCTAAGCGGTAGGTCGAAGGTTCGAATCCTTCTCGGGGCGCCAGACTTCAGAAAAGCGAAATCACAATCCAATCAACCTCTGAAGGATTCCCGAGCCGATTAGAGAAATGCCGCTGGTCAGGTTCTAAGCTAACCACCTGGCCTTGAGCGCTTCATTATCAGCCGGTCGCTGGCTCGAGTCCAGCTGTGCCCACCAGAAAACGCACCTCATAATGCCTTGGTTAAGGCATCCGACTGGAATCGAACTTTTTTAAACAGTACAGCGATGATTTCTCCAGTAATTTGATCAACACAATAAGGTCGCTCGCCTATTTTAGATGACCGGCAGGTTGGCCACAGATATTTCAGAGTGGAAATCTCATACCAAAGTACTATTGACACTTGGGACTAATCGTAAAAAATGAAAACGAGGGCATGATCTAAAAGCCAATAGAGTTGGAAGTAGGGAAACAAGGGAGGGAGGAAATTGTGCAACTCAGAACTACACTGGCAGTTGCAGCGGCTGTCCTGGCCACCGCCTTTACACAAACAGCTCAAGCTGCCCAGCCCCAGTCGGACAATGCAAAGCCGACTACAAGCAAGATAGTTGAGAAAGTCCAAGGAACAAAGAACCAACAAAAAGGCGGGTGCAACTTCCAATTGGGAATGGAAGGTACCAACAACGGCTCACAGTCTATCTGGAGAGTTGACTTTTCTTGGGATGACCCGGCACTTGTTGCAGAACTGGGCGTTGATCCAGTGGTTAATCGAGATCTGTACAACAAGTTGATGGAGAAGCCCCGGGAAGAAAACCAGGCAAAGTGTGTCGGCTTTCTCAAGAAGGAACTGACACAAAATCCTACCACACCGGAGAAAGCGGATTACCCCAAATCTGATAGCGCATGGGAAGGGGCAATAGATAAATTCCCATTCCTCAACCCGGCTCTCACATCCTTCAGTAATGGGACGGTCAGACCGCGCACCGTTTTTCCGGTACAAAGAGGAAACCCAAACCGCGTGTTCACAACAACTTGGCATGAAGGTGTCGTGTGGGCACACACCTGGTTTACAGATCCGTGGCCTTTCCAGCTCAAAACAACCGAAGTCACGACCTGGGAGGACTGGTGGTGGAATGAGTACGGCGACTGCTGTGGTTCTGGCGGTGATTACCGCTGGTGGCGGTCAGAAACCGGCTGGCGAGAAGTTGTCCACCAACTCGATAGCTATGTAGTTGGTAATGTGGGTATGAATGCAAAAACCTGGGATTACTTCGATAACCGCTTTTTTTGCGATCCAGCCTCGGAATACGATCCGACCCGGACATTCTTCAACGACAGCCATGTTGTTGGAGGTACAAATGGCCAGTGGTGGTGGTGGTCAAACTGGTATTGGGACGGAGCCTGTTGGAGCTGGCTCACCCCCCACGCTGAAGGTGGTTATTATGGGAAATCCTAACGATCTTGGATTTAAGGAGGTGAAGCAGTATGTTTCCAAACAAATTAGCCAGGATCATGGCCATTCTTTACAGCGCTGCAGTCATAAGTGTTGTGATCTTTTTGGTCTATCAATGGCCCGAAGAGAATCCCGTTACCCATGAAGTAATCTATAGGGTGGGATTTGGTCAGGTCCTGGTTGTAACGATGAATCTTCTTTCAGGAATACTTCTTCTTGCCGGTGCTATTGTGTGGTACGGCTGGAAGGCATTCCTCCTGCGGCTAGTCGCATTTGCTATTACTGCTGTGCTGTTCATCTTTAGTTTGTTCAGCTTTAGTGGTGTTCAAGTAGTTTATGCGATTAGCTTCTTCGTCGCGGCCTTTGCCGTTTGGCCTCGTCAACGAAAAAAAAGAGCTACCCAAGGCACTACTATACATTAAACCGATAGTGCCAGAGTATGTCGAGCACCGCAAGCAGGAGTCAACGTCAAATGTTGTGTCTGGAGATTCAGGTAGCGCGTCCTCGGAAATCGATCAATGGACAAAAGATCTGTACGCTGAAGAGTTGATCGCTGAACAAGTTGCTGAACGCGATGGTATAAAGTGTAAATCTTAAGAAGAAATCTTCTTCACAGATACTGAAAGTATGCTAAAAATAAAGAAGTTCAAATTACGTACGCCGGCTCCACCAAAAAAATTCCTAGCACAATTCGAGATTCTTTTCTTACGAAACTTTTTCAGTACACCATTCAATGGGCGCATTGCTTCAGCTTCCCTTCCCCCTGAAGACCTTCAGCACCTCGAACCACACCACGCTCAGCAAGCCGGCGGCTAGACAAGATAACAGATTCATGACATCGAGCCTGCTGAACAGGAAGAGGCCCTGCAGGAAAGGGACGTACAGGACCAGCCCCAGCACCACCGCCACGCTTCCCAGCAGCCACCAGAGCGCAGCATTGCGTTGTCTGAGCGTCACGAAGACAGTGCGCGTCCAGGAACGATTCGTAAGTATCAGCCCGAGGTTGGCGATGATAAGCGCCGTGTAGGTCATCGTCCTTACCTGATCCCCGGGATAGCTTCGGTAATAGAAAAAGGCGTAAAACGCAACCATGATGGCGAGCACGCTCAAGCCTTGCAGTATGCTCAGTGAGAGTGTGCGCCAGCCGAAGAGCGGTTCCCTGGGATCCCGTGGCGGCCTATTCATCACGTCCGCTTCCTCAGGCTCGGCTTCAAAGACCACCGAGCAGGCCGGGTCGATGATCAGCTCGAGGAAGACGATGTGCACCGGGAATAGGACCAGCGGCCACTTCATCAGCACCGGGATCAGCGACAGGCCGATGATGGGCACATGCACGGCGAAGATGTAGGCCATGGCCTTACGGATGTTGTCGAAGATGCGGCGGCCCAGCCTGACGGCGCGCACGATCGAGGCGAAGTCGTCGTTGAGCAGCACCAGCGCCGACGCCTCGCGGGCGACGTCGGTGCCCCTGCCGCCCATAGCGATGCCGATGTTGGCCGCCTTGAGCGCCGGCGAATCGTTGACGCCGTCGCCGGTCATGGCGACGATCTCGCCTCCCGCCTTCAGCGCCTGCACCAGCCGCAGCTTCTGCTCGGGCACCACGCGCGCGAAAATGTTGGTGTCACGTACCCGCCGCGCCAGCTCATCGTCGCTCAGGCTGTCGAGCTCCGGGCCGGTAATGACGTTCTCGTCATGATGAAGGCCAATCTGCCGGGCGATGTTCCGGGCCGTGCCGGGATAGTCGCCGGTGATCATGATGACGCGGACACCGGCGGCGTAACACTCCTGGATGGCCTTCGGCACCATCGGCCTCAGCGGATCCGAGAGGCCGAGCAGCCCCAGGAATTCGAACTCGAAATCGTGTTGCTGCTCGGGCAGATCCGTGTGGCGGAAGCGGGCGCGGGCGACTCCGAGGACGCGCAGCCCCTCCGCGGCCATGAGCCCGATCTGGACCTCCATGTCGCGCAGCTCATCGGGGCTGAAATGGCACAGATCGGCAATCGCCTCGGGGGCGCCCTTGGCGGCGATGACGTATTCCTGATCCTCCCTCGACTGCCAGACGTGCGAGAGCGCCAGCAGCTTTTCCGACAGGGGGTAGGAGTGCACCAGCGCCCAGTTGTCATGGAGATGTTCCGTGCGGGCGAGCTTATGCTCGCCCATTTGTCTTATCGCCTTTTCCATGGGATCGAAGGGGTCTTTCTGGCTGGCGAGGATGCCGTATTCGATAAGCTCGTGGAATTCATCCGGAAGCT
>JAJZQT010000008.1:19739-28554 GCA_021803005.1 Actinomycetes bacterium | reverse complement strand
TTTTTTTCCTCGCCGGCATCGCCGCCGTTCTGCAAGTCGAGGAAGGAACCGCCGGCAAATAGTTTGCTGACCGACATCTGGTTGAGCGTCAGGGTGCCGGTCTTGTCGACAGCCAGGGTCGTGGCGGCGCCCAGGGTTTCGATCGCGGGCGTGCGACGGGTAAGCACGTGATCGCGGGAGATCCTCCAGGCGCCCAGCGCCAGGAATACGGTAAGCACCACGGGGAACTCCTCGGGCAGCGTCGCCATCGCCAGCGTGATCCCGGCCAGCAGGCCGCCCAGCCAGTCGCCGCGGGTGGCGCCGTAGAGCACTGCCACCAGCGCGCACAGGGACAGGCCGACGATCGCCAGGATGCCCACCAGGTGGCGCGTCTCCTTCTGCAGCAGCGTCTGCTCGGGCTCTACCGACTCGAGCGCCTTGCCGATTCTGCCCATCTCTGTGTTAACTCCCGTGGAAATGACGCTGGCGATGCCACGGCCCTGCACCGCCAGCGTGCCGGAGTAGATGAAGGGCCGATCGTTACCCCCAGGCTGCTCCATCTCCGCCTCACCCTCACCGGCGCACTTGCTCACCGGAATCGATTCGCCGGTCAGCAGCGACTCATCCACCGACAGGTTGATGCAGGAAGAAAGGACGGCGTCGGCCGGAATGCGGTCGCCCTCCTCGACCGCGAGCGTGTCGCCCCTGACTACCTCGCGGCCGGCGATGCGCTTGACCACGCCGTCACGGATGACCCGGGCGCGGGGGCTGGAAAGGTCCCTCAGCGCCTCCAGGGCGTGCTCGGTCTTGCGTTCCTGATAAAGGGTGATGCCCATGATCACGCAGACAAACAGCAGCAGCAGCAGGGCCTCTTGGAGATCGCCCAGGAAGAGATAAAGAACGCCCGCCGCGATCAGCAGGATGAACATGGGCTCGCGCATGACGTCGAAGGCGATGTTCAGAATCCCGCGCCTCGTGGACGAGGGAATCTCGTTGTAACCCTCAGAGGCCAGCCTCTCGGAAGCTTCCTGCTCGGAAATGCCCGGTATCGAAGCTATGTCTGTAGTTATGTCCTGTGTTCTCATCGCTAGCGTAACCATATCCGATTTTTGCCAATCGCGCCCCGCATTCCTGCGCGCTTATCCGGGAAGTTTGCGGGAGCTGAAGCAGGTAATGAAAAATTTCAGGCCCGGCACGGAAGGGCGGCGCGGGCTTTTTGTCCGCTGGCGGGACGGTTTCTGCCAGCGTTATCGCAGCCTGGCCTGCAAGAGCTGGTTCACCAGGGCGATCGCCGCGTTCTTCATCGTACAGTTTGTGGGTTCGGTGAGCGTGGTCCTGACGGTGATGTTCGATCCCGGTGAGATCTTGAACCAGCTGGGTTGCTTCGGTTTCTCCGACTGGATGATCCTGGCCTCGAACATCATCTCCGCCCTCTACATCACCTGGGGGGTCTTCCTGCTGCGGCGGTCGCGGCTCAGGGCCTGGAAGTTATAGGCGCCGCAATTGCATCTGGAGTGCCCATGGACTAGGATGCTAGCAGTCTTTTAGGGGCAATCGTGGTGCGTGATTAGGAGATTCCGTCCATGAAAATTCTGCTTGTACAACCACCGCAGTTCGGCAAACCTGGCTTTAACAAGATTGCTTTCGTGGAACCTCTCGGTCTCGAAATGGTCGCCGGCGCCCTGCTTCCCCGTCACGAAGTCCGCATTCAGGACATGCGCGTCGACGACAGGCTGGAAGCGGCCATAGCCGATTTCCGCCCTGATGCCATAGGTATCAGCTGCAGCTTCACCATCGATGTCTACCGCACCCGCCGCATCGCCAAAACCTGCAGGAACAGCGGCGTTCCCTTCATCTTTGTGGGCGGGCTTCACGCGTCGCTCAATCCACCCGATTTCGAGGACACCTCCATAGACTGCGTCGTCGTGGGCGAGGGCGAATCCGGCAGCCGCGACCTGATCGCCGCCCTGGAAAGCGGCATCGATCTTCACCAGGTCCCCGGGCTGGTGCTCAACACGGCAGAGGGACAGGTCTTCACGGGGCAGCGAGAGCGAACCAAAGATCTTGACGAGCTGCCCTCCCCGGCCCGCGAGCTGGTGAGCGGCAAGGGCCGCGGACGTTATTTTTTTAATTTCTGGAAGCCGCTGGCCACGCTTGAAACCGCGCGCGGCTGCCCCCACCGCTGTAATTTCTGCAGTGTCTGGACGTTCTTCCAGGGTCGCTGCACCACCAAGAGCCCCGAACGCGTCGCCGACGAGCTCAGCCGCCTGAGCGAACGGTACGTGCTCATCACTGATGACAACTTCCTGCTGAGCGTCAAGCGCGCGGCCAGGATCGCGGAGATCATCAGGGAGCGCGGCATAGCCAAGACCTATTCGTTTCAGGCGCGCAGCGACACGATCGTAAAACATCCGGAGATCATCAGCCAGTGGCGGGAAATCGGGCTCCATCACGTCTTCATTGGTTTCGAGAGCCTCGACGAAGAGGAGCTCAAGGCCGTCAACAAGAAAAACACCGTGCAGACAAATGAAGAGGCCTTGCGGATAGTCCACGAGCAGGACATCTCGGTCACCAGCGCCTTCATAGTCAATCCCGGCTACGGCCACAAGGAATTCTCCCGGTTGCGTGAATACATAGCCAGGCACCAAATCTCCGTTCCCCAGTTCACGGTGCTGACGCCCCTCCCGGGCACGGATCTGTTCAGGGAGATCGAGAGCAAGATCCTCACCAAGAACTACGAGATGTATGACTTCCTGCATTCGGTGCTGCCGACCAGGCTTGAGCCCCGGGAGTTCTACCAGGAATTCGCCAGCCTCTACGGCTCGGCTTACATCAATTCCGGAGTGCTCAAGCGCCGGGCGCTGCCGCTGTTGAGGGGCCTGGCCACCAGGCGCCTCAGTATCGGCCATCTGCGCAGGATCCTCCATTCCGCCCGGGAGTTTGCCGATGGCTCCAATTATCTCAAGCCCATCATGGACAAATCCGCCGGCAACACCGGTGAGGCCGGTTAGCCACGTGTCGCTTCCGTGAGTGGCGCCCAGTCCATGAATAAAGCCCTGGAAGCAGTCGCCGACGCCCTCGGCAAAGAGAAGCGCGTCCTCATCACCTGCCATGTAAAACCGGACGGCGACGCCCTGGGATGCCTCATCGCCACGCATCGCGCACTCTCCCTGCTGGGCGCCGACAGCGTCATGTACCTCGCCGACGCCGGCTCCGTCGCCCCCGAATACAGATGGCTGCCGGGGCTGGAACAAGCGGTTTCAGGAGAGGCGCCGGCGGATGCGGCCTCGCGCACGCTGGTGGCTGTCGACTGCGGCAACGCCGAGCGCATCGGCAACGACGAGCTCGTCAAGGCGGCGCCGCGGATCATCAACATCGACCACCACTCGGACAACTCACGGTTCGGAGACCTGAACCTCGTGGCCGCCAATGCCAGCTCGACAGCGGAGATACTTTATTTCATCCTGAGGAAGATGGGCGTCGAACTGACGGCGGAGATGGGCGAAGCCCTTTATACCGGGATTCTCGTCGATAGCGGCCGCTTCCAGTATTCCTCGGCGACGGCGACGACCTTTCGGGTGGCCGCGGATCTCATCGCTGCCGGCGTCGACCACACCGCCATCTTCCGGCGCGTATATGAAACCGTGCCCCTGGCGAAAACAAAGCTTCTCTGCCGCCTGCTGACGAATATGACCGTGGCCTGTGACGGCCGGCTCGCCATCGGTATCCTCGACCGGAGTGATTTTGAGATGGCGGGAGCCACCGACAGCCTCACCGAAGGATTGGTGGATAATCTCAGGGCAATCGATGGCGTTCAGGTAGCGGCGCTGGTGTATGCGCGCTCGGCGGGCGCCAACGAACCCGGCCACAAAGAACAGGGTCAGCCGCTGTACCGCGTCAGCCTGCGTTCGTCCTCGGACAAGCTCGACGTGCAGCGAATAGCCAAGGGGAAGGACGGCGGCGGCCACCGGCAGGCCTCCGGCTTCACCGCTGAGGGTGAAACGACTGACGAGATAATCGCTTACCTGATCGGGAGCGTCTGCCCGGCTCGCGACAAGGGTTAGAACGATTCCGGCAAGGGTACAAAATCATGTTGCAACGACCGAGGCTTGGAATAACCTTTGATTGATTTTTCCAGCGAAGAACGATGTGAGGTCCCGTGAAGATAGCAATGCTTGCTCCCCCCTGGATAAAGATTCCGCCGGCCGGCTATGGCGGCATCGAATGGGTGGTACATTATCTGACCGAGGAGCTGATCCAACGGGGAAACGACGTGACCCTGTTTGCGACCGGCGATTCAACCACGACGGCAAAACTGGTCTCTACCTTTGACGAGCAGATGCCGGACCGCATCGGCGTGACGCTGTACGACCTCCAGCACGTGGCGAACTGCCTGCGGCGCTCCGGTGACTTCGACGTGATCCACGACCACAGCGGTTTCTCCGCCGTCGCCTTCGCCGAATTCATCGATACGCCGATCGTACATACGCTGCACGGGCCCTTTACGCCCGATATCTGCCGTTTCTACAGCAACTTTCGAAATTCCGCCCACTACGTGAGCATCAGCGATTACCAGAGAAGCTGCTGCCCCAACCTCCAGCATGCGGGCACCGTCTACAACCCTATTGATATACAGGGCTGGCCCTACCGGGGCAAGGAGGAGAAAGAGGACTACGTGCTGGCCTTCGGGCGCCTCTGCGCGGACAAGGGCTTCCACACAGCGATTGAGGTGGCCAAGAGCGCCGGCGAGAACCTGGTCATAGCCGGAGCCATACAACACCAGAACCGCGATTATTACGAAACCCTGATCAAACCCCAGGTGGATGGCGGGCAGATAAAGTTCGTCGGAGAGGTGAGCCTGACGGAGAAGTGGAACCTGTTCGCGAAGGCCAAAGCGTTCCTGTTCCCAATTCAGTGGCCGGAACCTTTCGGGCTGGTGATGATCGAGGCCATGGCTGCGGGGACTCCCGTGATCGCCTTTTCCGAGGGCTCGGTGCCGGAAGTCGTGGCCGACGGCGTCAGCGGATTTCTGGTCGATGACGCCCGTGAAATGGTCGAGGCGCTGGGCCGCCTGGACGAAATCGACCCTGCCGCCTGCCGCGAATACGTACAGGAGAAATTCAGTGTCAGCAAGTGCACAGACGGGTATGAGCATGTCTACCGTGAAGTCACCGGGAGTTAGCTTTCTTGTAGGAGCACGGCCCTTGCGCTATAATTGACGGCGCTTAAGCCTCTCGCAGAGGCTTTTTTTCAGTCATGAGAGATTTTCAACAAAAGCCATGGGTTTGATTCCGCACCGCGGGCAGCACTACAGGAAACCGGCGCTCTGGAAGAGAATCCTGAAGTGGTCGCTCCTCTCCCTGCTGATAATCATCCTCACGGCCGGAATCGCGGGCTTTATCTTCGTTTATCACACGCTCGGCAAGATCGGACTCAACACCGAGGTCGTCTACGAAGCCAAGCAGCAGCTCGACATCCCGCCCCCCGATCAGCCTGAGAACATCCTCGTCATGGGCGCCGATACGGACCCTGACGGCACCTCCAAGCGCTCCGACACGATGATGCTCATACGCGTGGATCCCAACAGCAACTGCATGTCGATCCTGTCAATTCCCAGGGATACGTATGTTGATATCCCCGGAGTCGGCAAAGACAAGATCAACGCGGCTTATGCCATCGGCGGCGCGCCGCTGGCGATCCAAACGGTCCGCAATTTGACCGACCAGCCGATCCATCATTTCGTGGTCCTGGACTATACCGGGTTCGAGCAGGCCGTGGATGCCCTCGGTGGTGTTTACGTGGACGTGGACAGGCGTTACTTCAATGATAATAGCGATGCCGCCTGGGGCCAGAGCTACGAGCCCATCGACGTGCAGCCCGGCTACCAGAAGATGAACGGCAAGGACGCGCTCTCGTACGTGCGTTTCCGCCATACCGACAGCGATTTCGTCCGCATCTCCCGCCAGCAGCTGTTCATCAGCGACGCCAAGGCGCAGTCGCTCAACTGGGGCAATTTCACCAAGGTCCCCGAGCTGGCCGACGTCTTCGCCAGCAATACCACTTCCGATATCGGCCGCAGCGACCTGCTCTCCCTGACCAAGTTCATCCTCGGCCTGGGCCGTGACCGTATCCAGCAGGGCCAGATACCCGTAATAGACAGCAACCCGTCGGGAACCGAGTATGTTTCCATTGACAAGCGGAAGTTTTCCGGGGTCATCGACTCGTTCGTGAATCCGTCATTCGAAGCGCCCGCTCCCCAGACCCCGGGATCTCCGGCGCCCCAGGTGCCGTCCGACACCACCAAGTCGTTGCCGATCGAGATCCTCAACGGCAGCGGCCAGACCGGCTACGCCGGCACTCTGGCGGACCTGCTCAAGCAAAGGGGCTGCACTTCAGTGACCGCTACCGGCGACGCCAATAATACCTACGAGGAGAATCAGGTCTACTACGGCGATGGAAATCAGGCGGCCGCCAACGAGCTGGCCGCGCTGCTCAAACCGGCCAAGGTCTCACCGATGCCTCCTGAAATTACCACCAACGCCCGGATCCTGATCGCGGTCGGCAGCAGCTTTACCGGCACCTTGACGGATGCGCAGCCGGCAGCGGCCGCGGCTCCGGCGGGGCTGCGCTTCGAAACCGATTCCGGGACCGGCCGCCGCAGCTGGCAGGCGGCTGCGCTTCAGCTTCCGTTCCAGGTAGAAAAGCCGGCCAACTTCCCCTCGGAATTCGATTACGCGGATTTCCATCCGTACGAGATCGACACCGGCGACGGCACCAAGCCGGCGCTGAAGGTGGTCGCCGAAGACCAGAACGGCAACAGTTGGGGTATCATGGAGACAACGTTCGTGAACGCGCCGCTGCTGGACAAGCCGACCATCGAGCGCGATATCTCCGGCAAGACCTACCGTTTTTATTACAATGGCGATAAACTCCGCAACCTTTCATGGCAGGACGGGGACGTCGTCTACTGGCTCAGCAATTCGCTGCAGGGATCGCTCAGTGAGGACACCATGATTCAGCTGGCAACATCATTCAAACCCGTTTGAGCACCTCAGATAAAACCAGCATCGGCGTGATCGGAATCGGCTACGTCGGCCTGGTCACGGGAACCTGCCTGGCGGAACTTGGCAACAACGTCGTCTGCATGGACATCGACGCCGAAAAGATCGAGGCCCTGAGGGAAGGTCAGATCCCCATCTACGAGCCCGAGCTGCCCGAGCTCATTCTCAAGAACCGGGACCGCATGACCTTCACCACCTCGCTTGCGGACATCTTCGATCGCTGCGAGATCTTTTTCATTGCCGTCGACACGCCGCCGACGTTCACGGGCGACGCCGATCTCAGCCGCGTCTTCGCGGTCATGTCAGAACTACCGGGGCTTTCCAACAAACATCATGTCCTGGTCATGAAGAGCACGGTGCCGGTGGGAACGGGCCTGAAGATCAGCTCGGAGCTGGCCCGCCAGGAGATGGCAAATATCGACTATGTGTCAAATCCGGAGTTCCTGCGCGAGGGCTCGGCGATTCACGATTTCCTGAATCCCGATCGCATTGTCATCGGCTCGCGCGATCCCGGGATCGGCGAGAAGGTCGCGGCGCTCTACCGGAACATGAAAGCGCCCATCCTCAAGACCAATATTCCCACCGCGGAGATGATCAAGTACGCGTCGAACGCTTTCCTGGCAACAAAGATCTCATTTATCAACGAGATCGCCAACGTTTGCGAGGAAGTCGGCGCGGACGTCTGCGTCGTCGCCGACGGCATGGGGCACGACCGCCGTATCGGCAAGCACTTTCTCAACGCCGGCATCGGTTTCGGCGGTTCCTGTTTCCCCAAGGACGTCACCGCGCTCAAGCAGATCGCGGGTAATTCCGGCTACCACTTCCAGCTGCTGACGGCGGTCATCGAGGTGAACGAGCTGCAGAAGCGCCGCGTGGTAAACAAGCTCCAGAAGCACCTGGGAACTCTCGCGGACAAGACCATCGCCCTGCTGGGCCTCGCTTTCAAACCCAACACCAGCGACCTGCGCGAAGCCTCTTCCATCGTGCTCGCCTCGAGGCTGCTGGGCGACGGCGCCCTGGTCAAGGCTTATGACCCGGTGGCCATACCCTACGCCGCCAAGGCGGTGAGGGGAATCCTGCTGTGCGACAACATACTCTCGGTGGTCAAGGACAGCGACGCCGTGGTGCTGGTCACCGAGTGGGATGAGTTTGCCGATCTGCCGCTCGAAGAGATGAAGAAAGTAATGCGCCGCCCCCTTATCATCGACGGCCGCAATTTCCTCGATCCGCGCAAGGTCCGCGCCGCCGGTTTTACCTACGAAGGCATCGGCCGCGTTTAATCCCTTCCGCGTTTCCCCTCTATTCGCCAATCCCCCTCTTTAGTTTCACCAGCTATCTTCAGGGTTACAATAAACTATGGCATCTTCCCTAAAAAGCGAACTTCTGCAGGCTCTTCGGAAACGAGACGATGAGCGCATCGCCGGGCTGGCGCGGAGGGACAAACGTACCTTCGCCAAGCTGATCGCGATGGCGTACAACAAGGACGAACTGCTGTGCTGGCGGGCCATAGAGGCCATGGGAGCGGCAGCCAGGGCCGTGGCGGTAGATGACAATGCGGCGGTCCGCAACGTGGTGCAGCGCATCCTCTGGTCGGCGCGGGAAGAGTCGGGCGGCATGGGCTGGAGCGCGCCGGAGCTCCTTGCCGAGATCGCGATCGCCGCGCCCAGGTACTTTCCTGATATTCCGCCGATCATCATCTCACTGCATTCCGAGGACGAGGAAAACGTCTTTTTGAAAGGCGTGCTTTGGGCCGCGGGGCGGATGGGGGAAGCGGG
>JAJZQT010000008.1:16341-19639 GCA_021803005.1 Actinomycetes bacterium | reverse complement strand
GGAAATCCGTAAAGGCCGCTGCCCACCAGCCTCGGAAAAACCCCGCGTTCGAATGAATACTCCACTCCTTCGGGGATCAGATCGAAGACCTCGCTGCGCAGGACATAGGTTCCGGCGTTGATCAGGTTGGTGTTGATCTGGTCCCAGCTGGGCTTCTCGACAAACCCCAGCACGCTGCCGTCGTCGCGGGTGCGCACCAGGCCGTAGGCTGTGGGATCCTCAACGGGCGTGAGCGCCAGGGTGCCTACCGCTTTTTTCTCATGGTGGAAGGCGATCAGGCTCTTCAGGTCGAGGTCGGTGAGGATGTCCCCGTTCAACACCAGGAAATCGCCGTCGCGAACGTGCGCCTCGACATTTTTAACCGCGCCGGCAGTGCCCAGGGGCTTGTCCTCGGTAACGTAAGTGACCTTGAGCCCGAAATCAGAGCCGTCGCCAAAATACGACTTGATGCCGTCGGGAAGGTAGCCCATGGAAAAGACGACCTCACTGATGCCGTTGTCCCTGAGCCTGTCCAGCACATAGGAGACAAAAGGCTTATTGGCCAGGGGCACCATCGGCTTGGGCGTTCCCAGCGTGAGCGGGCGCAGGCGCGTGCCCTGGCCGCCAACGAGTATGACTGCTTTCAAAAGTCCTCCCTGCGGAGCGGGATGTTATATGGCAGAAACCGCGGGGCTCGAGAACGATCGGGGAGCGCGGCAAACCTATCAAGATTAGACAGCATCACCAGCACTGTCAACCCGAGCGCCGCGCTGCGTCGACAGCTATCAGGCAACGGCGTAATCAATATAGCGTTTCCAGGAGCCGTGCACCTCGCCCACGGCCATGATTACAAAGGCGAGGGGGTCTGGAGGGCGGGGATTGGTGCGCAGGCGCATGTTTGCCTCTGAGGGCAGACGGTTGCCCTTGCGGGCGTTACAGGGGGCACAGGAGGCGACCATGTTCTCCCAGTTGCTGTCCCCGCCGCGGCTGCGGGGAATGACGTGGTCGATGGTCAGGTGCGTTCCCGAGCCGCAGTACTGGCAACGGTGGTTGTCACGGGCAAGCACTGCCCGGCGCGAGACCCGCCGCCGGTCGCCGCGGGGAACCCGCACGTAGTAGCTCAGTTTGATCACATTCGGGAGAGGGAATGCGTTCTCGGCAGAGTGAAACATCCGGCCAGACATCTCGACCGCCTCGGCTTTCTGCTTGAGCATGAGCACGATGGCCCTGCGGGCGGTGCAGACGTTGAGCGGTTCGTAGGTTGCATTGAGCACCAGCACCTTGTCGCTCATGAAATGTACGTTCCTTTGACGCTGCGAAGACGAACTGGAAAAATTGTAGACCCCGGGGGCGAAAGTATCAAGAAATGGCGCTGCGGGGTGGTTTCTGCCGGGATGTGTGGCGCCTGCCGGAACAGGCCGCCGGTCATAATGTTAGAATCAGTCCATGAGCGATCCAAGCCTGTTTAACCTGCAAAATGGGGATGTTCCCGAGGCCACGCGCCCGGACGCGCCGCTGGCCTACCGTATGCGCCCATCCACTCTGGAAGAATTCGCCGGCCAGGAGGGGATACTGGCCCCCGCCAGCGCCCTGAGGCGCGCCATCGAGGCCGACAAGCTGCCGTCAATGATCTTTTTCGGTCCTCCGGGAACCGGCAAGACCACCCTGGCGATGATAATCGCCACCAGGACCAGGGCCAATTTCCGCCAGGTCAGCGCCGTCAGCTCGGGCGTGGCCGACCTGCGCAAGGTCTTTGCCGAGGCCGGGGACGAGCTCAAATACCGCGGCCGCGGAACCGTTCTTTTCGTGGATGAGATCCATCGCTTCAGCAAGGCGCAGCAGGACGCCCTGCTGCCGGTGGTGGAGAGCGGCGTGGTCACCCTCATCGGCGCCACCACCGAGAACCCCTATTTCGAGGTTATCGGGCCGCTGATATCGCGCTGCGAGCTCTACGAATTCCTGCCCCTGTCCCTGTCTGAATTAAAGCCCCTGGTCAGCAGGGCGCTGCATGACAAGGAACGCGGCCTCGGGTCCACCGGCTTCGAGCTCGACGAGTCCGGTCTCGAGGCGATAGCAAAGGCCGGCGGCGGCGACGCCCGGGCGGCGCTCATCGTCCTGGAGACCGCCGCCGATCTCGCGCCCGCGGGTCATGAGGGATTCATCCCGCTGGAGGCAGTCGAGGAGGCAATACACCACAAAACAGCCTTTTATCAAAAAGGCGGCGACCTCCATTACGATGCCATTTCGGCATTTATCAAGAGCATGCGCGGCAGCGATCCGGACGCCGCCATCTACTGGCTGGCGATCATGCTCACCGGAGGCGAGGACCCCAAGTTCATCGCCCGGCGCATGGTCATCTTCGCTTCCGAGGACGTCGGCAACGCCGATCCCCAGGCGCTGGTCGTGGCCACATCGGTATCGAGGGCGGTCGAGTTCGTAGGCCTGCCGGAGTGCCAGCTTAACCTGGCGCAGGGGGTTACCTATCTGGCCCTGGCCCCCAAGAGCAATGCTTCCTGCCGCGCTATCGGCGCCGCCATGAAAGACGTGGAGCAGGAAGGCACGCGGCGGCCGCCGAAAGACCTGCGCGATTCCCATTATCCCGGCGCAAAAAAACTCGAACACGGCAAAGGGTACAAGTATCCGCACAGCTATCCCGGCGCGGTCGTCAGGCAGGATTACCTGCCTCCGGGAATCGAGAGACGCGATTATTACCGGCCGGCGGACCGCGGGTTTGAGAAAGAGTTATCCCGGAGAGTTAAGGAACTGAGGAAGGCAACCGGGCTGGAGCCGTACACGGGCCGCTAGAGGCAGGCAAAACCAAAAAGAAACGGCTTTTCCGGATTTACTTCCATTCGACCGACACTGATAATAAGATGAAGTCCCGTTATTGACGTTGGAAGGATGATCCTGATGGCAAAGTTTTCCCGCTTGATTCTTGGTGGAATTTTCGGCGCTGGCATTGCATATCTTTTTTCCCGCAAGGATGTAAGGCAAAGGTTGCTTGGCGGCGGACGCCCGCAGCTTTCCGCTGCCGGTGAGACTCCGTACGGGCCTCCTGCGGCCACCGTGACGCCAACTGCGGCTCCTGCGGATACTACGGTCGCCCCTGCGGCTCCTGCGGCCGACCTCGAGAGCAGGATCGAGGAAACCAGGCGCCAGGTGCAGGAGACTCTTGGCGAAACCGAAGCTCCCGCCCAAGTGGAAGAACCTGCCGTAACCGAGACCGCGGCCGATGTCGCCGAGGTGCCCCCGGTTGAAGAACCTGTCGGGGAAGCCCCTGCTGAAGAGACCCCTGTTGCGGAACCCCCGATTGAGGAAG
>JAJZQT010000008.1:7095-16241 GCA_021803005.1 Actinomycetes bacterium | reverse complement strand
GCCGAAGCCGAGGAAGCTGGCGAAACTGCTGAAGCCGGCCGTTCCGGCAGCGCCAGCGGCCCGGCCCCCTCTCAGATCGATCGTGAAGAAATGCGCCGCCGCATCGATGAGACGCGCGCCCGGCTGAAGGCAAAGGCCTTTGACGCCATGGTGAGCGGCGAGACCTTCATCGAGCCCGAAACATCGGAAGGCGGACTGGAGACCAAGCATGATGCGGACGTGTCGATCGATAAAGATCTCGAAGAGCAGATCGACAAGTCCTTAAAGGAACAGGACTAGGCCGGAGCTGCCGCCTGCAGCGCGCCAGCCGGCTGCGGCGCCTCAGCGGTCCGCGGCCCGGGGTTCGTCCAGCGGCCGCCGGAACAGATTCTGCAACTCGGGCCAGCTGACCTCGCCGCTCCCGTCGACGACTTCCAGAAATCCCTTCACTTTGGCATCGAGATTGTCTATGTGATGCAGAACCAGCGCCTCGGCGCTTTGCGGGCGTTTGGGAGCCCCCCATTCCAGCTCGCCGTGATGGCTGATCATGGCATGGATGAGATCGAGTTCCTTGTCCCGGGGGAAATCTTTCAGCGAACGGATGCGGCCTTCCACCAGCCGCTGACCCAGAAGCACATGGCCCAGCAGCCGGCCTTCGCGGCTGTAACGGATACGGCCGTCGCAGAGGAACTCATCAACCTTGCCTACATCGTGAAGCAGCGCGGCGGTGAGGAGCAGGTCGCTGTTGAGGCGGGGATGCTGAAGGGTCGTATGCTGGCAGAGAGTCGCCACCGAGACCGTGTGCTCGATGAGACCGCCCAGGTAAGCGTGGTGTGAACGGGCGTCGCCGGGAGCGCGGCGGAACCGTTCCACAAAAGCCTCGTCATCAAAGAAGGATTCGAGCAGGCGGGAAAAATCGGGATCGAACACTTCGGTGAGGAAATACCTGAGATAGCCGATCAGTTCTTCGCTGTCGCGATATGAGCCAGGGATGAAATCACGCTGATCGATCCCGGCGGCTTCGGCCGGCCCGGCGCTCAGAATCACCAGCTGGGGCCGCTGCCGGTAATCCTCGACCCGGCCCCGGACCCGGATGAAAGAATCCGGCTTCAGCCGCCGGAACATCTCGTCGGCGCCATCCCAGACGCGAGCCTCCATGACGCCCGTGCGGTCGCTGACTCGTAGCGCCAGGTAGGGCTTGCCGGTTTTGACCTTGCCCAGCCGCAGATCCCTCAGATAATAGATATCGTCAACCGCGGCTCCGGCGGCCAGGTCCACCAGAAACTGGCTTTTTCGGGATTCACGGGTTCGTGCGTTTGCGGCGCCATCGGTCATGGGCCGATTCTAACACAAGGCCCGGAGGCCTTGTCTTCGTTCAGACGGCCGGTACCGGCAGATGACCGCCGAGGCTCCAGGCGAGGCTCCTCTCGCTGGCGCTGCCGGCGTCCAGAGGGTTCCTGAACATGACCGTGCCGCAATCGATGCAGACCCCGCTGAATTCACCAGCCGGCAAAGGCACACCCGTGCCGCACCAGGAACATGACAGCTCCGTGGGCCCGAATCTTCGCACCTTAAACTCAATCGTTCCCTTTGCCGGCATTGTTACCTCTCTTTTTGTCTTGTCAGGAAAAAACGACTCACTTATTTTCTCCGCCTGCCTTTGTTATCCTTTAGGGGAAAATATTTTCAGATAGAGAAAGGCCAAGTGATGCAACAGGCGGTTCTAACCTCACCCAAGATTTCCTGCGGGCACTGCAAGATGACTGTGGAAAGCGCGGCCGGTTCGCTGGCGGGCGTCGACTCGGTCAGCGCCGACCCGGAAACCAAGAAAGTGGAAGTCTCTTACGACGAGAGCAAGATAACCATCGAGGAGATCAAAAAAGCGATAGAAGCTGCCGGTTACCCGGTAGAGTAATCCCTTAGAGCCGGACGGAGGAGAGCCCCGCGGCGGGCCTAATCTTCGACACGGGTGATAATGACGCGCCGGAAGGGCTCCCTGCCCTCGCTGACCGTCTCGATTCCCTCGCGCTCCTGAAGATGGATATGGATGATGCGCCTCTCGGCGGCGCTCATCGGTTTCATCTCGTATTCCAGCTTGCCTTTCATGACTTCGCTGGCGGCCCGGTCGGCCAGCGAGCACAACGCTTCTTCCCTGCGGTCGCGATAGTCCTCGGCGTCAATGATCACGCGCTTGCGGCCTTCGAGCCCCCGGTAGACGATGATGTTGGCAAGATACTGCACGGCGTCCAGGGTGGAGCCGTGCCTGCCGATGAAGAGCCCCAGGTCTTCCCCGATGAGGTCGGCCATCAGCTCTTCGCCACGATCGGAAACGTTGACGGTAGCTTCCAGCCCGAGGGACTCTGCTACTTTTTCCAGAAGCTCACGCAGGCGCGCCTCTGCTTCCGGGGATGCTTCCGGGCTGGCGCCGCCTGGTTCCTGACCGGCGCCGGCCGGCGCCTGGCCGGACGGTTCCGCCAGGCCCTCATCGTCCGCTCCGGCTTCACCCGAGCCTGAACCCACCAGCCGCGCCTCGACGCGGGCCAGGGCGGTTCCCATGCCAAAAAATCCTTTTGACCCTTCCGAGATGACCTCGAACTCTACCTGGTCCCACTCACAGGAACCGGCGATCTCCTCAAGGTGCGCGAAGGCTTCTGTCTCCGCCTCCGCCATGGTCTTGCCTTCACCTACGGCCCTGAGTTCAGCGCCGTTTCTTTTTTGATTTTCCTCCACCTTTGCCTCCGGTCTTCTTGGCTGCGGCCGGCTTGGTCTCGGTCAGCTTGGCCGGGACCGGCGGTGCAGCGATCACTCCCAAGGACTCTTCCTTGGCCTCACGGATCGCGATGATCCGCTTCACGACCAGCTGCTGGCCTATGGTCCAGATGTTAGTCGTGACCCAGTAGATCAGTACGGCCGCGGGAAAGTTTCCAAACAGGAAAAATACGCCAATGCCTAGCGGCATTAAAATCATCATCAGCTTCTGGGACTTGTCCACGGCGGTGGTGAGCAGCAGGCTGGAAAACAGCTGCGTCGCCATGTAGAACAAAACCAGGAGCTGGCTGGAAGAGTTGATGTCGCTGATCCAGAGGAAGGCGTTATCGTCGGTAAACGGATTGGAGCCGATCATGTAGTAGAGCGAGATGAAGATCGGCATCTGGATGATCAGCGGCAGGCAGGAGCCGAAGGGATTGACCTTGTTCTCCCGGTAGAACTTCATCATCTCTTCGTTGAGCTTTTGTTTGTCATCCTTATACTGGGCCTGCAGCTCCTTGATCTTCGGCTGCAGTTTCTGCATGGCCCGCATCGACGTGAACTGCTTCACGGTCAGCGGAATGAGAACAATGCGGACGATGACGGTCAGGATAATAATGGATATTGCCCAGGAGACCCCGAGATTGGTGTGAATCCCGTCGAGGAGCGAGCGCAGGGGATCGATGATGAAACTCAGGCGGTCATACATGGGAATGTTTCCTCACGTGATTGTGGCCGGCGCCATCGGAACGCTTCCTGACCGGGTCGTGGCCGCCGAGCGAGAAGGGGTTGCACCTGAGCAGACGCCAGACGGACATGGCCGCACCCCTGAAGACGCCCCATTCACGGAAAGCCTGGATGGAGTACTCGGAACAGCTTGGGTAATATTTGCAGCGTTGGGGAATCAGCGGCGACACGAACCTCCGGTAGAGGCCGATCACCGCAATCGGTATCTGTTTCAAATCAGTCGGTTTCCTGTATCAGGTTAGCCCGCCGGAAAAGATCGCTGATCATTGCAACGACCTCATCATGCCCGCTCTTCTCGAGAAAATCGGGCAGCCCATGCCGGGCAATAATAACATAGTCATATTCGGCGGCAATCCGTTCCCGGCACTCGCGGAAGACTTCCTTGAGCACCCGCTTGACCTGGTTGCGCACGACGGCGCCGCCGACTTTCTTGGAGACCGACACGCCCAGACGCGGGCCGTCGTCTCCGCTTTCCTCATTGCGCTCGAAATAGTAGAGGACGGCATGCCTGCCGGCGACCGACTTGCCCTGACGGTAGACCCGCTGGAAATCGGCCGACCTTGTCAGTCGATGCTTTTTATCAACCGGAGCCGTGGCGGCACCTATGCCGATAGCCTCTTCCTGCCCTTTGCGCGCCTGCGTTTGATGACACGGCGTCCGGCCTTGGTGCTCATGCGGATGCGGAAGCCGTGGGTTTTCTTTCTTTTCCTGGTATTTGGCTGATATGTACGCTTCAAGAAAAAATCCTTTTTCGGTTAGACCGACCATGTAGTATACAGACAGTTTTTCAGTAAAGTCAACAACCGCTGGAGGCCGCGGAACCGCTGACTGCAAGGAACTGTGGATAATGTGGATAACTCCGGAATACCGCATCCTTATTGGCCTGGCGAGGGTTGACATTCTTTGCCCGCTGAAAGGCTACAAAAAAAGTTGACTACGCTCTTTTTGAAAAAAATGCCTGCAAATGGGGCTAAAACAAATCATGTTGGTTTCATTAATGCTTTTGCCGGGTATCTCCGTCTTTTTCCAGGCGGGCCTCCGTGTTCAAATTAACTCCCGGAAATGGTTTTCCACAAAGAGGACTATCTTTTCATATTTGATAGGTTTTCACGCCCCGTTTTAAAGGTAGGACTCGCTGCGGAAACTGAGGTAGCGGCTCTCGGCCACGATGAGGTGATCCAGGACCTCGATACCGAGCAACCGGCCCGCTTCGACCAGCCGGGCGGTCAGATTGAGGTCTTCCCTGCTGGGAGTGACGTCGCCGGAGGGATGGTTGTGGACCAGGATTATCGCGGCGGCGCCCCGGGTTATCGCCGGCCTGAAAACCTCCCGCGGATGGACTATGTTGGCGTTGAGGCTGCCCACGGAGACAGTCTCCTGGGAATGACCACGTTGCGGGCGTTCAGATAGAGGACCAGGAAGTGCTCGCGGTCGGCCGACCTGATGCCGGCGGCGGCGCGGCAGGCGTCACGGGGAGAGCGAATGGATTTGTCGCTGTCATCAGGCCACAGGAGCCGGCGGGCCAGCTCGACCGCCGCCGACAGCCTGGCCGCTTCATGTTCCGGAAGGTCGCAGCCGGAGCTGATCTCCTCGCAGGTCACGGGCGAGAGGGCGCGGCCGGCGAACAGCTCGAAGATGCGCTCGCACAGGGTCATGAGATCCCGGCGCGGCGACTCGAGCCCGAGCACGACGCCGACCAGTTCGTGATCGAACAGGGCGGGCGGAGCGCTCATGGCTTCGCGGATGGTGACGCCATCGCTCTCACTGGCGGCCGCCGGCCTAGCTGTTTGGCTTAGTGGTTCTCCGTACGTCATTTTGGCATGGGTTGACACGGAGTGGTTCTGTGGGAACCGGTGAAGGGGCCGTAATCCTACAGGGGGCAGGCGCGCTTGTCAACAAGAACGCGGCAACGGCGATATTGGGGAGTTACCGGTTACTCGGCAGCCGGCGCGGCCTGAGGCTCGGAGGCCTGGTGGGCCATCTCGCGCAGGATGCGAATCCGTTCCTGGATGGGCGGATGGGTGTCGAAGAGGCCCCTCTTCTTCTCCTCGAACTTCTTGATCGGTTGAGCGATGTAGAGATGGGCGGTGGCGCGATTAGCCTCAACCAGCACCTCGTCGTCGTCGGCGATCTTCTGCAGGGCGTTGGCCAGCCCATTGGGATTTCTGGTGAGCTCGACGCCGGAGGCGTCCGCCAGATACTCGCGTTTGCGGGAGATGGCCAGCTGCACCATGCGCGCTGCTATCGGCGCCAGGACGGCCAGCACCAGCGCCACCACCAGCAGGATTATGCCGAGCATGCCGCTGTTGTCGTTGCTGCGGCGGCTGCCGCCGAAGATCGTCCAGCGCAGGAAGAAATCGGCCATGAGAGCGATGGCGCCCACCATGATCCCGACCAGGGTGGCGAACAGGATGTCGTAGTTGCGCACATGGGACATCTCGTGCGCGATCACGCCCTGAAGCTCCTCGCGGTTCATCTTGTCCAGAAGTCCCTGGGTGACGGCAATCGACGAATGCTCGGGATCGCGTCCGGTGGCAAAGGCGTTCGGAGCCGGGTCATTGATGATGTAAACGGCCGGCATGGGGTTGCCTGAAGCAATCGACATTTCCTCGACTACGTTGAAAAGCTGTGGTTCCTCGTCGTGGGTCACCTGGCGGGCGCGGCTGGTGGCCAGGACGATACGGTCACCTCTATAGAAACTGGTCAAACCGAGCGTCAGCGCCACGGCGGCGGCAATCACCAGGCCGAACCAGCCGAGGCCGGTCGCCATGCCGATTGCGCCGCCCAGCAGCACCAGAAGCGCCGTCACTATAACGATCAGGAAATAGGACAGGTGCTTGTTCTTCGATATTTCTTCGTACATCGTCATGGCTGTTTCCCTAGCCCTTGCGGCCTAGCGCAGGTCCACCTTCACCGGCTCCTTCTCTTCCTCGGGAGCCTCGAAGTATTCCCTGGCCTTGAAGCCGAAAGCGCCGGCGATGACGTTCGACGGGAAGGTCTGGACCCTGTTGTTGAAGGCCATCACCACGTCGTTGTAGAGCTGGCGCGCGAAGGCGATCTTGTTCTCGGTCGAGGTCAGCTCTTCCTGCAGCTGCGAGACGTTCTGGTTGGCCTTGAGGTCGGGATAGTTTTCCGCCACGGCAAAGAGCGACTTGAGCGCGCCGCTCAGCATGTTCTCAGCCTTGGCCGACTCGGCCGGGCCCTGGGCCTGCATGGCCTCGGAGCGGGCCTTGGTCACGTTGGTCAGGACTTCCTGCTCGTAGGACATGTAATCCTTGACCACTTCCACCAGGTTGGGGATGAGATCGTGCCGCCGTTTGAGCTGCACGTCGATCTGCTTCCAGGAATTATCCACCTTGTTGCGTGACCGCACGAGGTTGTTGTAGAGGGCGACGAGGCCGCCCACCAGAACCACGGCGATGACAATGATGATTATTGCTGCTATCATTCCGCCTCCTTTCGCCAACCGGGGTCGGCATTGTGGTTCAATCTTTTTCGCAAATAAGGAGCGCTCTCCTTCAAACAGGAGGCGCCCTTCCATAGTATACCGTTCTCGCGGCGCGTATTCCGCTTCCTTGCAGCCGCGGCGGCAAGCCAATAGAATGAGTCGCACCGAAGCTTGCCGGTTGGGAAATCCACAATACCGGCAACCTTTGAGTCTGACGATTTGTTTTGTTCCCGGATCCAGGAGGGTTTCCATGTCCATGTGCAGAAGCTGCCGGACGTTCATGCTGGGCGTTGGCCTCGGCGCCGCCGCAGGGGTTCTGCTGGCGCCCAAATCTGGCAAGGAAACCAGGCAGGAGATCTTCGGCGGCGGCATGGATATTCTGGCGGAGCCGGGGACCGAGTCCCGGGCGCCCTCAGCCGAGGAGCCTGAATCCTCTGAAGACCTCAAGGCCAAGATCGAGGAGACGCGCGCGCGGCTGAAGGCCGAGATCGAGGCGCAGCAGGAAGGCTAAAGCGCTTGGCCCGAAGCAGCCCGATCTCCAGGCCCCGCGCCATTTTGCTGGCGCTTGCGGCCGCACTCTCACTGACCGCTTACATGCTGTTTGAAGCCCAATGGCTCAAACTCAGGAAAAAACGCCTGCCGATCGAGGGCCTGCCCGCCGGGCTGGAGGGCCTGAGGCTCCTGCACATCAGCGATCTGCACGGCGGCGCCTGCGGTCCCGGTGGCCGGGCCATCGCCAAGCTGGCGCCGGCCTCCCGGCGCGCCGACGCCGACATCGTCCTCTTTACCGGCGACATGACCGACAAGAAGAAGGATGTGAGGCCGTTCCTGCCGCTGCTGGCGGAGATCGGCTCGCGCTACGGCAAGTTCGCCGTCCTCGGCAACCACGACCACGGCCTCAGGAAGACCGTGCTGCAGGATCTGATGCGGCGCCTCACCGGCCGCTCCACTCCGGGGTCCAGGGAAGTCCCTGAAGAAAACCTCGAGGCTACCTTGAGCCTCAACCGCGAACTGCTGGCGCAGGCGGGCATCAGGCTGCTGGAGAACGAGTGCGCCACCCTGGCGACGCCGGGCGGCAAGGCACAGATCTGCGGCGTCGACGACTGCCAGTACGGATATGCCGATTTTGAGGGCACCGCCGGGCAGGCGGACCCGGAAGCCGGCTTCCGGGTGCTGCTTTCCCACAGCCCCGACGCCGTGGAATGGGCCGGTGGCGGCAATTATGACCTGGTGCTGGCGGGTCACACCCACGGCGGCCAGATCTGCCTGCCCCACCCCACCAGGGGCAGGATCATGCTCTCGACTTCGGGCTCTCTCTACGGATCGGGCATGTACCGGGTAAACGGCCTGCAAATGCACGTATCTCCCGGAGTGGGCACGACGCTGCTGCCTTTCCGCCTGCTGCGGCGCCCGGAGATAACCCTGCTCGAGCTGACCCGCGCCTGAAGGCCTGGCGCCGCCCTGACCGCACGCTTCCCCGGCGCCCCCCTCTCCAATAGATTCCCCACGTAAGTTATAATGTCTGAAATATTGGGAAAGAAACTCGTGTCCTTCGGGCCGCGGGAATTTATGTGAACAGGGTGATTTGAGCAGTGATATTCCAACTCCAGGAACTCGACCTCGCCGGCTTTGAGCTATTGCCCGAGGATTGCCAGTTGTGCGGCTGGTGGCAGGGCCATGATGACGGCTGGCCGGACAGAATCCAGGCTGATTCCTGGGCCGAGAGGGCGCTGGAAAGATTCGGCGGCTGGGGCAAGCTGGCCATCGGTGACGGTGAGCTGCTGGGGATGATCCAGTATGGTCCGGCGGTTCTTTTCGGCCGCTCCGGCGATCTGGCCTGCGGACCCGTCAGCAACGACGCCGTGCTGCTCACCTGCAGTATCGCGCATCAGGATTTTCAACCCGTGCGCAGGAGCCTGCTGACCGCGGTCCTGGCGGAGTTGAAGGAACGCAGGGTCGAGACCGTCGAGGCGTTCTGCTTCCAGGAGGTCCCGCCCCGGAATGAATGCCGCCTCTTCCGCCAGGACTTCCTGCAGGATTGCGGCTTTTATCCGGTGCGCAGTTCCCGGGGACTGCAGTTGATGCGGTTCGAGCTCGGCGGGGTCCAGCCCGCGAAGGTCGGGAAGCAGAAGGCCCGCCGCGGGCTGCTGGAGCGCATCAAGCGCACATCTCCGGCTCCGGCGCCGGTAGCGATGTGCGAGCCGGCGGAGCTATGCGGGCCGGC
>JAJZQT010000008.1:0-6995 GCA_021803005.1 Actinomycetes bacterium | reverse complement strand
GCCGGCGGAGCTATGCGGGCCGGCACATGTCGGGCCGGTGGCGGCAATGTGTGCGGCAGCCGGCGCCAGCTCCGACCGGGTCACTGCATGTCCCTGATGTGATGGTCAGCCGCTCCAGGCTTTCCAGGCTCTACCCCTCCGTTTTCATACTCTTCGCCGTTGTTTTCCTGACGCTCGGGTTCCTGGGCATCGACCACAGTTGTCTCGACAGCGCCGACAGCGCCTATCTGATAACTTCACGCGCGCTTGCCGACGGCCAGATGCCCTACCGCGACTTTCTCGTGGCTCATCCACCGCTCCTGTTTGTGCTGGGAGCGCCGCTCGCCTGGCTCGGCGACGGAGTCGTGCCCTTCCGGGTCTTCATCCTGCTGTTGATGCTCGTTATGGGCGTGGTCGTATGGCGGATCGCCTTCAAGATCACGGCAAACGACAAGCTGGCGATGTTTGCCGGTGCGATCACGCTGTTCGCGCCGCTGGGGCTCTTCTTTTCCAAGACCTTCCTCAACGACTATCTGGTTTCCCTGATCACGGTGCTGATGATCCTGCTGCTGATGGGAGGCTCGCGCCGGGCCATCGCGGCAGCCGGGGTTCTGGGAATCCTGGGGACCCTCACGAAGTTGACATTTCTGCCATTTCTTGTGGTATGCGTGGCTTACGTGCTCGTTTTCCGGCGGCGGCAGGCGTGGATATTTACCGCCATCGCCCTCGGCGGCGCCGTGGCGGCCGCGGCCGCGCTGCAACTGGTCACCAATGGAGGCTACCTGAGCGATATCCTGGGCTCGCAGGCCAGCAAGGGGTTCAGCCTCTCCAACCTTCTCGGAGGCCTGCACCGCATCTGGCTGCTGGACTGGCCGCTGATAGTGCCGGCCTGGGCCGGCGCCTGGTTTGCCGGGCGGGCGCTGCTAAGGCACGAACAGCTGGGCGGCCAGCTCAAGGGGAGGCTCTTCCTGCTGGTCGGCTGGCTGGCGGCGGGCGTGGTCGTGCTGGGGACCCTGCCGGCCGAGGGCCACGACACCAACCTGTTCCTGGTGGCCGAGCCGGCGGTGGCGGTGCTGGCGGCCTGGGGACTGGTGGGACTTGCCGAGCGGCGCACCGTGGTGCCGATTGCTTTGGTCGTGCTGTGGCTGCTGGCGGCGGTCCCCGCTCTGGTCGACAAGAGCAGCGATTTCTTTTTCCGCAGCAATGCCACCGACGTCGCCGCGATCGTGGCGGAGGCCCAGAACCGTACCAGCGATTGCCAGCCGGTGATCATCCCGGGATGCTACGCGCTGGAATCCGGCCACCCCGTGACCATGGACTTTTACGATCAGTTTTTATGGGAAGAAAAATACCGGCGGGGCAACGAGGATGCGCTGGCGATGTTCGAGGGGCTACGGCAGGAAGTCGCGGCTGAAAAAAGCGCCGTAATCCTTTTTGGCGACCGCCAGCCTTCCATCGATATCCTGGAGCCCCAGCTCGACGACCACTACCAGGTCGATTTCAACAGCGAGGCCTGGCCGCCGATGACGCTGTGGGTCCCCCGGGAAACCAGGGCGCCGGGCTGAGCCTAGGCAGGGCGCCCGGGCGGCGCTTACGATAGCCGCGGCTATTTGCCTGCCGCTGCTACCTCGGCTCTTCCTCCTCGGTATCGGTCACCACAAATCCTGTCTGCGGTTCCTCGACCCTGAGAGGCTTGCCGTAGACCTTGGCCTCCAGCACGTTCAGGCGCCGCTCGATCTCATCCGCCTGCTCGCGGGTCGCGAGCCCGAGGGCCTTCAGGGTATCCTGATAGGTGTCGGCCGCCAGCTCCCTGATGTTGGAGCCGCCCTCCCGGGCCCGGTCTGAGGCCTCCCTGACGAAAGCCTCGCCCTCTTCCCTGGTCATCTGGCCCCGCTTGACCAGCTCGTCACTGAGCTCGTCAATCTTTTCCTTGGTGAGCGAAGCCGCGCCCACGCCGAGCAGTAAAACCTTTTCCATCAAATCGCTGATCATTTCTTCCCCCTTCATCCGGGTTCAGCCGGTCTGGGCTTTTTCTGAGATCTTCGCCTTGATATCGACGAACTGGGTCTCGATCCATTTCTGGATATCGTTGTTCTTGACCGTATCCCTTATCTTACCCGCCCGGGCGCTTTTTTCACCCTTGTCCATGGTCAGCGCCTGGTAGATCGCCTGGGACTGGCTCTCGAGGTCGAACGGGTTGACCGACAGGCAGAACTCTCCCAGCTCTTCGTGGGCGCCGGTGTTTTCCGAGAGGATTAGGACTCCGTCGTGGCGGTTGATCAGGCCCGCCTCCTTGGCGATGAGGTTCATGCCGTCGTAGATGGCGTTGACCATGAGCACGTCGAACTGTTTGTAGGCGGCCACAGAGCGGGTGAAGTTGTCCTGCATGCGCACGTCGATGGGCATCCAGTTGGCGGTACCGTGCTTGGTGTTGATGACCTCGACCTCGCGCATGATCTTGTCGCGGTAGGTGTTGTATTCCTTGACGTCCTCGCGGGACGGCTGCAGCAGCGCCAGGAAAGTGATGCGCAGTTTGAACTCCGGGTGCTCGTCGAGGAACATGTCAAAAGCCTTGAAGCCGCGCACGATGTTCTTGGAAAGGTCCATGCGGTCGACGCGCAGAACCAGGTACTCGCGGCGCAGCTCCTCGATCTTTTTCTCTTCCTCCAGCACCGGACCGCTTTCGGCCAGCCGCTCGAAATCGGCGCAGTCGATCGAGATTGGGTAGGCCCGCACCCAGACCTCGCGCCCGCCGAAGGTGACCACGGCCCGGCCGTAATCGATCTCGACTTCGCCGCGCAGCAACTCCTCGCAGCTGACCAGGAAATTGCGTACATATCTCTGCGTGTGGAAGGCGACGATGTCGTTGGCCAGCAGCCCCCGAACGATCGCCAGGCGGATATGCCTTGGCAGCACCCTCCAGGAATCGGACTGCGGCCAGGGAATGTGCACGAACTGATGCAGGAAGGCTTCCGGATGCCGGGCGCGGACGACGCTGGGGCAGGTGTAGAGATGATAGTCATGGAGCATCACCACCGGCCGCTCGTCCTCCCGGGCGTCGAGCTCGTCGCAGACCGCCTCGGCGAACTTGTTGTTGACCACCTGGTAGCCATTCTCCCAGGCCTCGAATTCGTTCCGCCTGATATCCGGCACCACCGACAGGTCCCACAGGTAATGCTGGATAAACCAGATGAGCGGGTTGGCGATGATGTTGTAGAACCTGTTATAGACCTCGGGGTCGGTGACGACGAAGCGCAGGCCCAGCCGGTGCTCGTCGTGGCTGACCATGGTGCGGCCGCCGCCGACGCGTATGCTGATCTCCGTGTCTTCGGGGGTCATGGCGCTGGCTATCCAGGTGATCTCGCAGGAAGCGGCCACGCCTAGGAGCGCCGTCACCAGGCCGCCGCCGCCGCGAACCGTCTTGAGTTCGCCGTCACGGTCGCGCGTGTACGAGATCGGGCCCCGGTTCGATACCAGGATCAGATCGTTTTCAAAAGGGCACTGCTCCATGCCGCCTCCCACAAAACAGACGAATCATCAATGGCCGTCAGCAGCCGGATGATGCCGCCTTACCCCTGTCATCCCTGACTTTTGAGTTCCGTAAACAGTTTGAGGTAATCCCGCAGCAGCCGGGGCGTCAGGAAATTGGTCCGGACGTGCTCCTTGCCGGCGCGGCCCATCTGTTTGGCTTCCCTGGGATGATCGAGGACCCACATGCACCTCTGGGCGCACTCCTCGACCGAATCGACCAGGAAACCGGTCTCGCCGTCATTGATCTGCGAGGGGATGCCGCCGACGTTGCCGCCGATGGTCGGCTTAGCCTTCCAGAGCGCCTCGCTGATGGTGAGGCCGAAGCCTTCCCGGATGGATTTCTGGATGATGACGTCGGCCCGCGACTGAAAGGCGTTCACCTCGAGGTTGCCCACGTTATTGAGGTTTGACAGGATGAGCACATCGCTGTCGTCGCCGGCGTGCTCGACGGTGCTGGTGAAGAAGCTCCAGCCCTCGGGGTCGTCGGTGGCCATGGAACCGACCAGCGCCAGCCTCACCGAGGCGAATTCCTGCTTGACCAGCTTGTAGGCGTCGATGACGCCCAGCGGATCCTTCCAGGGATCGAAGCGGGAGATCTGCAGCATTAGCGGCCGGTCGGGCTCGACTCCGAACTGGCTGACCACGTAATCGGCGTCCTCCGGAGAGAGCGCCATGTTCTTGGTCGAGAGCGGATCGATCGCAGGAGCCACCACCCGGATCGGTATCTTCAGACCCCTGAAGACGTAGTCCTGTAGCGTGAACATGGCCGTGTCGTAAAGCGAGACGTAAGGAAGCAGGTAATCGGCCACGTCCTGGTTGGGAGTGGAAGTATCGATGTGGCAGCGCCAGATCCACTTGGCGCCCAGGTCGCCGCAGTAATGGCGGATCAGTAACGGCTGGGGGTCGTGGACGACAACGAAATCAAAACCCTTGCCGAGAGACTCGGCGGTCAGGCGGTTGTTCTTCTCGTAGATTTTCTTCTGCGCCGGATCGAGCCCCAGCTCATTGCCCTGGAGGGCGTTGTGCATGAGCTTGGTGCCCTCATAGAATTCCTGCTCGGCCATGATGATGCGCCATTCGGCGTCGAGGCCGACGTCGCGCATCAGCGGCACCAGGGTATAGAGGATCTCGGCGACGCCGCCGCCGAAGGAGGTGGCGTTGACATGCAGCACCCGGGCTCCCTTCAGCCCCTCCGCCAGCTCCCTTATCTCCTCGATCAGAGGCTTGACCACCACGCTTTGGTAGTCGGCCAGAAACTTGTGGCCGACATGGACTTCCTGCAGCAAAAAACGACCTCCCGCATGACCTGAATGGATGTTCCGCGGGGGCGGCCCTGCGGGCCGCCCCCGCGGCGGTTGCTCGGATAATACACCACCGCGGGCTTCTCCGCCCCCTGCTTACCCCCGGGGTGGCATTCTACCGGCCGGGCTCCGGGAAATTATGAGTCCGCGCCCACGGCTTCCGCCTTCTGCCTCCCGGCCTGGATTATATTTAAATCTTCACCACAGAAGGCGCAATAACCTTCCCGGACATCGATGTTCCCTAAACTGTAGCCGTCGCGCCTGATGACGACGCGGTGGCAACGCGGGCAGACGGTGTTCTCGCCCGGGTGCCCGGGGACGTTGCCGATGTAGACGAACTTCAGCCCCTCCTCGCGTCCGATCGCCAGCGCCCGCTCCAGCGTCTCGATCGGCGTCGGTGAGAGATGCGACAGCTCCAGGTAGGGGAAAAAGCGGGTCACGTGCCAGGGCGTCTTCTCTCCCAGGGCGCCGGCGATCCAGGAGGCGATGCCGCGGAGGGTCTCCTCGTCGTCGTTGACCGTGGGAATGACATTTGTGACGATCTCTACATGGCAGCCGTGCACCTTCCTGGCGCGCTCGGCGGCCTCGAATATGGGCTCGATCCTGGGCACTTTGGCCAGGAACTTGTAGGTCTCGGGCCTGAACCCCTTGATGTCGACGCGGTAGGCGTCGAGATGGGGCGCAATGACATCCAGGCCCTCCTGGGTTATGTAGCCGTTGGTGACAAAGACGGTGTAGAGGCCCTGCTCGTGACAGGCCTTGGCGCCATCGAGGGCGAATTCCAGCCAGATGGTGGGCTCGTTGTAGGTCCAGGCGACGCCGGCGCAGTCGTTCTGCTTGGCGATCCGCGGCAGGCTTTCGGCCTTGAGCCGCCGCATCTGGCCGCCGTCCTCGGCGGCGTCGGCATGGGCGATCTGCCAGTTCTGGCAGTGGAGGCAGCGCATGTTGCAACCCAGGGTCCCCAGGGAAAGCACCTGCGTGCCCGGGTAAAAATGAAACAGCGGTTTCTTCTCGATGGGATCGGCGGCGATGGATACGACTTCGTCGTAGATGAGCGTGTAGCACTTGCCGCCGACGTTCTTGCGGGTCTTGCAGGTTCCCAGCCTGCCCTCGGAAATCACGCACAGCCGGGGGCAGACCCGGCAGCGCACCTTGCCGCCGGAGGCCGGTTCCCAGAGCATCGCTTCATGCAGATTCTCGTCCATGATCCTGCCTGGCAGCTTCCCGCTACGGTCCTTTTCCAAACGCCGCGCGCAGCCCGTCGATGCCGGCGTCGACCGCCTTGACGATGGCGTCGAACATCTCGCGGTTGGCGGCGGCGATGCAGGACATCTGGAAGGAATGGTCCGAGCCCAGCAGCAGCCGGTCCGCGAGCGGATTGCCCCAGCCGTCGCCGAAAATGGCGCCGGCCTCGCGGCAGATGAGCCCGACGGCGGCCAGGTCGTGGGGAGAATTGTTGAGGATGGCGCCCTTGCCGACTTCCTCGAAAAGCGGTTTGACCGCGGGGACGTCCTCGATCATGCGCGGCCCGACGTCTATATAGGCGTCGAGCTGGCCGGTGAGGACACGGGTGATGGAAAAAGTGGCGCTGCCGAGGTCGAAGACGCCGCCGTCGACGGATGAGAGGTCGACGAGATCGCCCAGGACCTCGATCAGGGCCCGCGCCGGGCGCCCGCGGAAGCCGATGGTCCAGAAAAGTTTTGACAGGTCGGTGTTTTCCGAGAGGATGACCGGGACGGGTTCGCCGGCGGCGGTAGTGATCTTTACGCCCTGCCCGCGGACGGCGGTGAAAGTGGTGCCGCTCTTGATCTCGATGAGGCAGCCGAAGACCACGTCGCCCATCGTCGGCGCCTCGGTCAGCTCGGCCACGGCCACCGACACCATGGCGCCCTCGAGGCCGGCGGCCGCCGGACGGGTGCCGTCGACCGGATCGACGATGAGCACGCGGGAAGGCTCGGAGGCGCCGAAGCGCAGCAGCCCGCGGTCCTCGGAGTAGACGGCGATGCTGACGCCGCTCTGCTCGAGATAGCTCACCAGGTAGTCCTCGGCCAGCTCGTCGATGCCGAAAGTGACGTCGCCGCCGACAGCGGTGCCGGCGTGCGTGCGCGCCGCGGCCTTGCCGATCTCGGGCAGCACGACCTCCCGCAGGTTGCGGCAGAGGTCCAGCGCCAGGCCGTTGATGTC
>JAJZQT010000076.1 GCA_021803005.1 Actinomycetes bacterium | reverse complement strand
CTCATCAACCCGCTGCATCCGGATTTTAAAAAAGTAAAAGCCGGACGAGCAAGTGTGTTCAGGTTTGATGAGAGGATTTTAAAGCGCGGCGGGAGAACTTAGGTCTTCCCCACCCCCCACCCCCCCGATCCATCAGGCGAAGCGGAAAACCCCCTACCCCGCCGCAACCGCCTTGGCCGCCTCGTAAACCGTCTCCAGCGGCACCCCGTGCCTCTCGGCGGCCTCGCGGCAATCCTCGTACTCGGGTGAGAAGGTGACGTCGCGCTGGCGCCAGGTGCCGATCTTGACCCGCACCGCGCCGTACCCGGTCTCCACCGTCTCGCTGCGCCGCTCCAGGCAGTGCCGCTGCACCTTGTTGATGCGGACGCCGAAAGTTGACGAATGGTTGAAGACCGCGTCCATCAGGCGCTCGAGCTTCGCCGCCGGGCATAGCACCGACAGCACCACTCCCGGCCTTCCCTTTTTCATGATCACCTGCGTCATCCAGGCGTCGGTTGCCTCGGCCTCCAGCAGCTTTTCCACCAGATAGGCCAGCTTCTCGGGCGTGGTGTCGTCGATGTTGGTCTCCATCAGGACCTGCTCGTCGATGCAGCCGCCCGACTCGAAACCGGCAGCTTCCACCCGCCGCTCGCCGATCATCATCCGCAGCAGGTTGGGTCCCTTGGTCTCGCGGCTGCCGGCGCCGTAACCGACCGTATCGAGCCTCATCGTCGGCATGGCGCCGAACGAGCGGACAAAATAAGAGATGAGCGCCGCTCCCGTCGGCGTCGCCAGCTCCTGGCGCTCGCCGCCCTGCAGCACCGGCACTCCCTTGAGCAGCAGGGCGGTCGCCGGCGAGGGCACCGGCATGAGGCCGTGGCGCGTCTGCACCGTTCCCGATCCCAGCGTCACCGGCGAGCAGTAGACCTCGCGCGGTTTTAGATCCCCGAAGAGCACGCAGGTGCTGACGATGTCGATGATGCTGTCGACCATGCCCACCTCGTGGAAATGGACGGTCTGCAACAGCTCGCCGTGGGCCTTGGCCTCGGCCCGGGCGACGCGCCCGAAGATCGCCAGGCAATGGGAGCGCACCTCCGGGGAAAGCTCGCTGCCGGCGATGAGCTCTTCGATGTCGGAGAGGCTGCGGGGCTCCTGCTCTTCGCCCTCGATCGTCACCGAGAACCTGGTGGCGGCGATTCCTGAGACCTGGACGGCCTCGGTGCTGATCGACCAGCCATCCAGATCGATCTTTGCAAGTTCCTTCCTCAACACCTCCAGGGTGCCGGCGCCGGCGTCGAGCAGGGCGCCGACGAACATGTCGCCGGCGACACCCGAGAAACAGTCTATATATACTGTCTGTCCAGCCATGGCGCTCCCATTCTACAGGAATAACCTTCCGGTTCTACAGGAATAACCTTCCCACTGGTGTATATTTCAGTACTTTTCCCGAGCCCGAAAGGCATAGATGACGGTCTATCCCCACCCACCGCGCAAGTATATCGATTTCGGCAAGCTGATGGGCGATGCCTGGCGGTTGACCTGGCGCCACAAGTTCCTCTGGTTCTTCGGGCTGTTCGCGGGCGGCGGCACGGCGCTGGGCGGCTGGAGCGGCAATTTCAACTACGGCGGCGGCACCATCGACGGCAGTGGCTCGACGGCCTCGGCCGCCAGCCACGAACTCACCGACTGGGTCAACGCCCACTGGACGCTGCTGCTGGTGCTTATCGGAGCACTGGTAGCGCTCGCGATTCTCATCTGGCTGTGGTCGGTCGTCTGCCGCGGGGCAGTGATCGGCTCGGTGCGGGCCATCCGCAGGGACGAGAAGGCCGGCTTCGGCAGCGCCTTCCGGCGGGGCCGCGAGAGCTTCTGGCGGCTGCTGCTGTTCGACCTCTTCCTCTTTTTGCTGGTCCTGGGATTTGCCGTCATCATCGCCGCGCTGATACTGATGTTCTTCCTGCTGGCGGCGATGGCGGGCACTGCCGGCGCCATCATCCTGACGATCATCGGACTGTGGTTTTTGACGTTCGTCGTCTTCGGCATGGGCTACCTGTTCATCTGCACCATCTGGTTCATTCCCTGGGTATTTCTCAACCTCATCGTCATGTTCGCCATGCGCTCGGTGGTGCTCGAAGGGACGCGGCCGATGGCGGCGCTGCGGCGCGGCGGCCGGGTCATGTCCGATTACCTCACCCAGTCGCTGTTCATGTTCCTGGTGAGCGTCGGCCTCGGCATCGCCGCAGCCATTATTCTGGTAATGGCGACGGGGGCCAGCGCCATCCCCGCTGCTGTCGCCTGGATCATCGCCTACAACCAGGGCTGGCCCATCGTTGTCACGGTCGTCGCCTCCATTCTGCTGGTGTTTCCATTAATGGCGGCGATCGTCGGCGTTGCCTTGACGAACACTTATTTCACCACGTTCTGGACGATCGGCTATGACAAACTCGCGGGAAACGAACCCGCCGACGAACCTTTCCCCCGCCCGCAACAGCCACTGCGGGCTCCCGGCCAAACATAAAATATGCTTATGTAACTTCCTATGATTAAGGCCATGGCGGCCCCCTGCCGATACCCGTTTCGCTTCAAGACACCAACGAAAGCGGGAATATGGGGAAGAGGCGCCGCCTGACCGTCCCCAGGGGTCTGGGCACCAAAATTATTCTGCCTACCGTGCTGGTCATCGCCATGTTCTCGTTCCCGGCGCTGCTGGCGTGGAACGGCATGCAGGAGATCCAGGAAAACAACGAGGTGACCAGGCAGTATTCGCAGGCCCTGGTGGACGTCCACGAGATGCAGGCGGGACTGTCTGTCGAAGCGGACGCCTTCAATCACTTCCTCGAGGGACGCCACCCTGCCGACACCCTCAATCTCTCCGAGGCCGGAGCCGACCGCAGTAGCCGCCTGACCGATCTGACCCAGCTGGCGGCCTTCCAGCCCGAGCAGGGCTGGATCGACGAGCTCAAGGATCTCAACGGCCAGGTGGAGAGCCTCGGCACCGCCGCCGGCGCGGCAGATTCGCTGGATTCGGGACACATACAGGCATACAACATCCAGTTCGAAAGCATCCAGGGACGCATGCGCTATCTGTTCACCAACCTCATCCAGTCCCTGGAGACGCGCAACAACGAAGCGGCCGCCACCTCCAACGCCGGCGCCCAGGACACGGTGCGCACGGTGATATCGACCATGGTATTGACCGCGCTTCTGGGGCTTGGTCTTGCCATCTTCCTTACCCGCCGCATCTCGCGTCCGGCCAGGGCGCTGGCGAGCGCCGCGCATGACCTCTCCAACGGCAAGCTTGACCGCAGGGTCGAGATAGCTGGAAAAGACGAGCTGGCGCAGCTGGGCGACGCCTTCAACCATATGGCGTCGTCCCTGAAAATAAGGACCAACGCCCTCCTGAACGAGCAGAGCAAGCTCAGGTCGGTCCACCAGAGCATCACCGACGGCATCCTCGTCTTCGGCAACAACGGTTTTATCGTCTCGGCCAACCCGGCCGCAGAGGTCATCCTCAACCGGGTGGAAGCGGGGCTTGCCGGATCGCGGCGCACGGGAATCACCGAGCTCGACGAGATCATCGAGCGCAAGGAGCTCATCGAGGTTGACACGATGGAAGCCTGTTGGAAGCACAACCAGTGCGTCCACACGGAATGTCCCGCATACGGCAGCGGCGACCGGCGCTGCTGGCTGCAGTGCGGAACTTATTGCCACGATGAGATCCAGGGAAGTTTCACCCAGAAGCGCGACGCCTGCGAGCGCTGCGCGGTATACCGGATCAACGGCTGCGTTACCGTCGACTCCGAGGCCGGCGGCCGCAGTTATTCCATTTCGGTGGCGCCGATCCTCGACGACCAGGGCAACGCCGAAGGCCGTCTGGCGGTGCTGCATGACATGACCGACGAACGCCATCGTTCCCGCCAGCTCAGTCTTCTGTATGAGATCGCCAACGCCATCGCCATGACCGGTAGCATCGAGGAAGCCCTGAGCCGCAGCCTCAACCTCTGCATGGGAGCAATGAAAGCCACCAGCGGCTCCATCATGCTGCTCAACGACAGCAGCGAACTGGTGATCGCGGCGCACGAAGGCCTGCCGCTGGAAGATGCCGCCAGCCATCGGCAACTTCTGGGCGAGGGCATCGCCGGCTGGGTGGCCCAGACCGGGGAGGCGCTGCTGCTTACGGGAGACGATCCCGACCCGCGCTTCAAAGGCGTCAAGAATATCAGGGACGCGGTTTGCCTTCCCATCAGGGACGAGCACGCCGTCGTCGGCGTCCTCAGCCTCAACGAACGCCAGACCGGCGAGGGTTTCACCCGCTCGAGCCTCGATTTCCTCGGACCTGTGGCGCTGCAGATCGGCATGGCCCTGACACGGGTCCGGCTGCAGGAGAAGATCACCAGCGAGATGGAAAAATCCACGGCCATCGTCGAGAGCATGGGGGAGAGTCTTTGCGTACGTTCGGCTGACCGCAAGATCCTCTTCGCCAACTCGGTCCACAAACAGATTTTTGGGGAAGACTGCGAAGGCAAACATTGCCATGAGGTCTACGTCGGCCGCGACCAGATCTGCCGCGGCTGCCCGCTCGACCGCTGTTTTGATTCCGGGGAAACCGTGAGGCGCTCCCACTTCGTGCTCGACCACATGGGCGTGCGCCGCCAGCTCGAGGCGACCGCCTCGCCCTTAAGGGACGCCGACGGCACCATCTCCAGCTGCATCGAGATCAGCCGCGACGTTACCGAGATGCTGCGAATCCGCAACCAGGCCGAGAGCCGGCTGCACACGCTCACGCGCCTGTTCGAGGTCTCGAATATTCTGAGCTCCAGCCTGGAGCTGTCCAACATCGTTGACAACTTCACCCAGTCGGCGCTAGGCGCGCTGCATGCCTCGTGCGTCTCGCTGATGCTGTTCGAGGATTCGACGCGGCAGCTTTCGATCAGCTCCATCGCCGGCGAGACCGGCGCCTGGGCGATGCAGCCCGGCGACACGGTGGACATTTCGGTCTACAGCCTCAACGGGCTGGTTTCCGGAGTGGGACCGTTTTGCGCCGCCAGCGCCGGCGAGATGACCCCGGCCACGGTTTCGCTGGCGCCCCCGGGCTCGCAGTCGGTGCTGGTGGGACGGCTGACCTCGCGCGGCAAGCTGCTGGGCCTGATCGCGGCCTCGAGCCTCAGCCGTGGCGCATTCACCGAGGCGGGCCAGATGGAGCTTTTCGTCGACATCACCAACCAGGCCGCGGTCGCCATCGACAACGCCAAGATGTACAAGCGTCTCGAGGAGACCTTCTGGAGCACAATCCGCTCGCTGGCGGAAGCCATCGACGCCAAGGATTCATACACACGCGGGCATTCGGACCGCGTCGCCGATTACGCCGAGGCGCTGGCGCGCAAGCTTGACCTCGAGGAAGACATGCTCAGCGCCGTGCGCTGCGCCGGCTACCTGCACGACACCGGCAAGATCGGCATCCCCGACGCCATCCTGCTGAAGCCCGGCAAGCTCACTGATGATGAGTACACCCAGATCATGAGCCATCCCATTTTGAGCCACAGGATCATCGAGCCGGTCGAGTTCCCCTTCGAGGTGAAGCCGCTGGTGCGTCACCATCACGAGCGCATCGACGGTTCGGGCTATCCGGACGGCCTCACCGGCGAGGAGATTCCCCTGGGCGCAAGGATAATCGGCATCGCCGACGCTTACGAGGCCATGACCTCGGACCGCCCCTACCGCAAGGCGCTCAGCCAGGCGGCAGCCGTCGAGGAACTGCAGCGCTGCTCGGGCACCCAGTTCGATTCGGAGCTCGTCGAAGCATTTCTGCTGGTCGTCGACGATCTCGGCCAGGCGCCGGAGAGCCTCTGCATCTGATTAAAGCGCCGGATCGCGCCCTTTTTGCCGAAGGAATCTTGGCCATCCCCCGAAGCCGCATGTTTCAACTTCAGACGTAAACGGGAAATCAAAACCATGGAACATGTCGACGTGATCGTGATCGGAAGCGGACAGGGTGGCGTCCCCGCCGCCGTCAAACTCGCGTGGCAGGGCAAGCAAGTCGTGCTGTTTGAGAAAGGAGCACTCGGAGGCAGCTGCCCCAACTACGGCTGCTATCCCTCCAAGGCATTCCTGGGAGCGGCCTTTACGATCCCCCGGCGCGACCGCGCCGGCCTTTGGGGTATCGACGTTACCACCCGCGTCGACTTCACCAAACTCATGGAACGGGTCCGCAGCAAACTGGGGGCCAGGCACATCAAGGACTCCCTGGACCGCGCCGGAGTAAGAACGGTCATGGCCGCGGCTTCCTTCACAGCCGAGCGCACTGTCAGCGCCGGCGGCGACACTTACGAGGCTCAAACCGTGATTATCAACACCGGCAACGGGCCGTTCGTCCCACCCATCCCCGGTCTGGAGGGAACACCCTTCATGACCTATATCGATTTCTGGCAGCTCAAGCAGCTGCCCCCGCGCATCATCATTCTGGGCGGCGGCTACATCGGCGTCGAGCTCGGCCAGGGACTGGCGCGTCGGCGCCGAGACCCATATCGTCGAGCTGCAGAACCGGATCGTCGCCTACGAGGATGCGGAGATAAGCTCTGCACTGAAAGACGCGCTCGAGTCCGACGGCGTCATCTTTCATCTGGGCAGGAAGGCCGAGCGGGTCGACCACGAGAAACAACCGGGCCACGAGCAAGCAGCCGCTGCCGGCGGCGAGGAAGCCGGAGCGGCCGGCGTGTTCACAGTGACGCTCGACAGCGGCGAGAAACTGCAGGCTGAGGCATTGCTGGCGGTGGTCGGCCAGAAGCCGAACACCGCTGAGCTCGATGCCGCCGCAGGCGGCATCGAGCTCAGCGGACGCGGCTTCATCACGGTCAACGACAAGTTCGAGACATCCTGCCCCGGCGTCTACGCCATCGGCGACGTCACCGGCCAGCCCGCGTTCACACATGTCTCCTGGGAAGACCACCGCCGGCTGCTTTCCATCCTCGCAGGCGGCGATCGCAGGCAGGGAGACCGGGTGCTCGGTTATGCCTTTTACACCGATCCCGAGGTGGGCCGTTGCGGCATGACGCTGGCGGAGGCAAAAGAAAAAGGTCTGAATGCCCGTTCCGCGACCCTGCAGCTGGAACACGTGGCGCGGCCCTGGCTGCTGGACGAAACCCGCGGCTTTTTCCAGCTTGTAGTTGACGGCGACAGCGACCAGATCCTGGGGGCGACGCTCATCGGTCCCCGCGCCGGTGATCTCGTCCATTGCATCATCGACCTGATGGAGGCCGGGGCCGGCTGGCGCGTGCTGGAGCAGGCGGTCCACATACACCCGACCTTTGCCGAGGGGCTGCCCACGGTGGCGCGGAGGTTCCTCAAGAAACCCTAGCCGGCCCGGCGAACTGCTAATCCCCCTGTACCTTCAGCAGCGAGTCCCGTCTGATCAACAGCCGCAGAGCCGAGCCATCGATGAACGCCATGCTGGAGGCAAGGATGGTCCCCAGCAGCACCCAGAAGCCGCTGGAAGCCTGGCAGGATTGGGCTTCCATCATTCCATTTACTTGGTGATACCGTGCCGCGCGGGACAGACATCGGCGCTTTCGGCGCCGGCCTCTTCAATCAGATCGTTCAGATTCGTGGTGATCGGATTGCCTTTGAGTAACCGCGCGAAATAGACGGTGTTGTGGGCGAGATAGCGCGCCGTCTTGTTGGTGTACATGTGCTTCTCGCCGCCCGCCTCGATATAACTGGGGCCGGGACCGGCGTCGCCCACCCAGTAGCAGTCACAGTTGGGCGGCACCGTGCACCCCAGATGGGAGAGATTGAACAGCGTGGTGCCGGCGGCGTCGTGGGCGCCGTCCTCGTTGCCGGTGACGATGCAGCCGGCGACCTTGTTGTAGAGCAGGAACTGCCCCGTGTGCTTGTCAGCTTCCTCATAAGTGGCATCGAGGCGCTCCATCACCTGCTGCGCCACCGAGGAGCGCACCCCGAACCAGATCGGCGTGCCGAAGACGAGGATGTCCGTTTCCCTGATCTTCCGCAGGATGGACGGCCAGCCATCGCCGCCGCCCTCGCCGGAAGAGACGCCGAAGGCGACATTGTGATCCACGACCCTGACGATCTCGGCCTCCACTCCCAGCGGCTCCATGATGGCGACGACCTTCCGGATCAGCGCTTCGGTGTTGGAGA
>JAJZQT010000007.1:33509-41804 GCA_021803005.1 Actinomycetes bacterium | reverse complement strand
CCTCTTCCGTGGCTATTTCAACACTCAACTGCCTGTATGCACAATACGGATAATCGACCCGGGCATCGGCTGGCAGGCCCACCGCCTTTGCGGGAATGCCCCGCACTCCGTGGTCCCGGGCGATTGCCAGCGGCAGGATTCCCGTACTGTCCAACCTGTTGATCAAGGTATTGCTGTTTTCAGCTATGGCCAGGACTTCATCGAAATCTTCTTTGAGCGCATCGAGGACACCGGGGAGTTCGCGAACGCTCTCTGGCGTCAGCCTGGCGTTGACTCCTCCCAGCTTCGCAACCCCCCGCAGGAAGCGGCTGCCGGTTAGTTTCTCATTGATTTGCATGACGGTTTCCCTGAGACGGGCGCCTGCGGCGCCGCCGAAGTTAAAGCCGGTGTCGGTCATGATGGCTCCGATGTCGCCAATATGATTGGCCAGCCGTTCCAGCTCGCTGAAGATGGCGCGAAGATAATCATCTCTCTCCGGGACATCGATGCCGGCCAATGACTCGAGCGCGAGGCAAAAAGCCAGCGCGTGACTGAAAGAAGTGTCTCCGGATATGCGCTCCGCCAGCCTCAGCTTGTCCCTGAGGGGCAGGACTTCAAACAGCTTCTCGCTTCCTTTGTGGGAGTAGCCGAGCCGTGGCTCCAGCAACAAGATCTCCTCACCTGCCACGCTGAAACGAAAATGCCCGGGCTCGATGATTCCGGCATGCACAGGGCCGACAGGGATTTCATATATGCCTTCGCCGCCGAGCTCGCGGAACTGGAAGCGGCCTTCGGCTTCGGGCGGCCTGGTCTTCCAGTCAAAATCCTTCCTCAGGGGGAAGACATCAGACGGCCAGTTTTCATGCAGGATCAGCGGCCGCGGGTTGGGGTGGCCCACCGGCTCCAGGCCAAAGAAAGTCTTTATCTTGCGTTCGTATATCGAGGCTTCATGGATCTTTGGCGTCAACGAAGGGAACCCATCGAGCACCTTTATCCACAGGCCCAAAAACAAATTTTCTCCCGGAACACCAAAAACATACATGATCCGGAAATAACCGGATTCATTCCGTTCGTCAAAACAGGTGATTATCATCAACGGCAGCTCGTGATGGCGGTATAAGCTTTCACAAACCGCGGCGATTTCGCCGATCGGAACCTCGCAGGCTATCAGGTTTCCATGGAGCTCCATCGCGGTGTTTCGCGGCAGATATTTTCTCATGATTCTTTCATTCCTGGTTTCAGTCATGGTCTCATCCATTTATCAACGCCGCGGCTGCGGTGATGAGCGATTTTAGTGAAGCCGGCAGGTAAAGCCCGGCGGCGACGAACAGGGAAAGCAGTACCACTGGAGGCACGACGGTCAGATAATTCGACTCTCCCGCGGGCAAAGGCTCGGACTCACGGCCAAACGTCATTCCAGCGATGTGCTTGAGAAAGCCCGCGAAAACGAGTACCAGCAACAGCAGGACCGCGATCACCACCGGTAGATGTTCGCCCATGCCCGCTGAGAGGATATAGAACTCGGTGAGGAAGATGCCGAACGGCGGCATGCCGGTGATGGCAAGAAACCCGATAAGAAGTATCACGCTCGTCGCCGGCAGCGCTGACAGCATTCCCTTGACGTTGCGTATCTTGGTGGAGCTGTATTTCAGGAATATATTGCCAGCTGAGAAGAAAAGGATCGACTTGGCGAGTGAGTGATAGATCATGTGCAGCAGCGCGGCGAAAGTGCCCAGGCCTCCGAAGCCGAAACCCAGGGCCGCGATGCCCATGTGCTCGATGCTCGAATAGGCGAAGAGACGCTTGTAATTTTTCTGCACGATGATAATGAATGCCGAGATTCCAATCGACAAAACCCCGAAGTAAATCATCAGGCTACTGGAAAAAGTTGCGGCGCCGCCGGCGTCGGCGACTATCCTGAATTTCAGAATCGCCAGCATGGCGACGTTGAGCAGCGCCCCTGAGAGCAGCGCGCTGATGGGGGAGGGCGCCTTGCTGTGCGCGTCGGGAAGCCAGGTATGCATTGGCGCCAGGCCCACCTTGGTGCCATAGCCTATGAGTACGAAGATGAACGCGATCTTGGCCAGGAGCGGGTTCATGTCACCGGCGTTCTGAGTCAGCGCCGTCCAGTTGATGAATTTGCTCACTCCGGACTCAGATGTGGAAGTGAGAAAAAGAAGCATGCCAAAAAAACCCAGCAGCAGGCCTATGGAATTGATTATCAGGTACTTCCAGGCGGCTTCCATCGAAGAGGGCTTGCTGTAAAAACTGATCAGGAAAGCCGTCGAAAGCGTCGTCGCCTCGATGGCTATCCACATGCCTATGGGACTGAGTGTCAGGATCGCGAAAAACATGGCCGCGAGAAACAGGTGGAGCAGGATGAAGTATTGCTTCACGCGGCTGAATCCGATTATCTGCTTTCGCACTTCTTCCCGCAGGTAACCCACGGAATAAAAGATGGCGGCCAGGCCGACCAGAGTCACCGTGATCAGGACAACTGCGCCCAGCGAGTCGACCGCGAGGTAGGTCCCATAATCGCTGCTGCCGTTCCTGACAACGTCTGTGATTATCATGGCTGCGACTGCAAATTCCAGCGGCGCCGCTACTGCCGCGATAGCTTCCAGTACGAAGATTTTCCGTCTCACAGCCAGAGACGTGGCCGCGGCAACCAGGGGGATTACCAACAGAAGAATCAGGGCCATGGATCAGTCCTTCAGCTTTTTCATGGTGGTGACATCCAGGGAACCGAACTTGTGGAAGATCATCGAGGCAAAAACCGTGGCTATGATCACCCAGATGAGGATGTTGAATGTGATGCCCAGCTGAAACCCGGGACTTTCCTCCAGGCCGGCGAACAAGGCGAATGACACGATGCCGTTTTCCAAAGAGAGGATGCCGAGCACTTGTGATATCGCTCCACGCCGGTTGATGCTAAGGAAAAGGGATATCAGGATAGTCGCGAAGGCGAGGCGCAAAAGTTTATCGCCCGCGGGAGCCAGCATCGCCAGCGGCGAGAAAAAATCGCTCTGGATCAACACCAGCAGCGCGGCGATCACCGCCAGTGTGGCCGGGGTGTTCAGGTAGGTGCTTACCGAGAACGTCAGCTCGTGCCGCTTGATGAGGCCATAAAAGAAGTAGGGGACGATGACTATCTTTACGGCAACGGTCGCAATGATGGCAACAATCAGTAGCGGTGTAAACCTGTCAAAGGCTGACGCCAGCAACAGCACGCTGATGGCCGATGACTGCGCCATGTATAGCCTAATGGCGGAAGTATTTTTCCGGGTAAAGTGAAGCAGCACCGCCATGGCGAAGATGAAAGTGGCGAACAGCAACAAGGTTTGCTCGTTGAGATGAGACATGAGTCAGCGCACCAGTCCCACGGCGATGGCACTGATTACGAAGGAAGTAAACAGCAGATCCGGCAGCCGGAAGATCCTCAGTTTGGCGATGCTCGATTCGATGACCGCGATCGCCGCGCAAAACACTCCGGCTTTGACGAGAAGCATAACCAGGGCCAGGGCGAGCGGCGCCGCTTCAAGCGAGCCGGCGATTCCCCTGGGGAAGAAGAGGTTGGCTCCAAGGGTGATGAAGATAAGATACTTGTTGGCCGCACCCCATTCCATCAGCGCCAACCTCTTGCCCGAGTATTCGATGATCATCGCCTCATGGATCATGGTCAGCTCGAGATGGGTGGAAGGATTATCGAAGGGATAACGGCAGGTCTCGGCCAGCATGGCGATCGAAAAACTGATGAACGCCAGGCCGACGGGCAGGTATGCGGAAAACGGCAGCGAGCCGACGGTCTGAGACATGGCGGCAAGATTGGTGGACCCGCTGACCAGCGCCAGCGTCACCAGCGACAGGATCAGACCGCCTTCCGTCAGGGCCGCCACGAGCATCTCGCGGCTGGAGCCGAAGCCGCCGAAGGCGCCGCCCGTATCGATACCTGCCAGCGCCAGCAGGAACGTTCCCAGGGCCACCAGATAGACAACCACGAGGAAATCACCGCTGTAACTGTTCACCAGCGCCGTGGATACCAGCGGCACGCTGGCGCCGATCACCAGCGTGGTGGCAAAGATCAGATAGGGGGCGGCAAGGAAGAGCCAGGAGGCATCCTCGCTGACGACCTCGTCCTTGTGCAGGAGCTTCCAGAGATCGCGGTAAGGCTGGAAAGAAGTGGCGCCGGCGCGGCCCTGCAGCCGGGCCTTTATCCTCCGGGTGAGCCCGATGAAGAATGGCGACAGCGCTGGTATCGACAATATCTGTAATGCCCACAATGCCGCCGTCATGAGGGGGTACTCGATCCAAGAAAGAAGAGCAGGCCGATCAGGGTTAGCAGTATATATAGAATGTAGGCGTTGATGTTGCCGCTTTGAACCCTGGTCATCAGCCCTGCCACCACGGTCGTCAGCTCCTGCAACGGCCGGTAAATATATATGCGATAGATATCGTGCAGCCCCATTGTGACTTCGCCGACTTTGGGGAAGTATCTGTTGGCGTCGTGGTATTCGATCTCAGTCTCGCTTCTGGGCCTGAGGACGCGGCGGGAAACCGTGATGATCGAGCGCGAAAAGCCGGTGGCTGTGATCTCCATCCTGGGAGTAAGCTCGGTGCCGCAATCCCAGGTGGGTCCGGTCAGCACCCGACGCTTGCGGGTCGACAAAAAAACCGCCATGACGATGGCGGCGGCCGCCAGGCCCACGGCGATAAAGACCGCCGGCATCGATATCTGCGCAAATCCATTCTGAACGCTGACGGAGCCGAACCCGGCGGCGTCAGCCGCTTGGGCGTTATGGATGCCGGCCAGGCTGCCGGTCACGTCTGATAGCAGCCGCAGGAATCTTCCGGAAAACAGTCCCAGGCCGATGATGACGGCAGCCAGGCCTGCCATTGCCAGCCTGGAAAGAATCGCCGGCTCCTGCGCCTGCGATGCATTTTCACTGCGGGGCCTGGCAAGAAAAGTGACGCCGAAAGCCTTGACGAAGCAGGCGGCAGCCAGGCCGCTGGTAAAAGCGAGCGATCCGATCGCCAGGATAAAAACAATTTTTGTCGACACGTCAAAAGCGTTGACGCCCTGGAACAGCGCCTGAAAGGTCAGCCACTCGCTGAAAAAACCGTTGAGCGGCGGCAGGGCCGAGATTGCCATCGATCCGATGAGAAAAAACAGCGCCGTCTGCGGCATGTGTTTGATCAGGCCGCCATATTTTTCGATGTTGCGTGTGTGGGTAGCGGCGATAACCGAACCGGCTCCCAGGAACAGCAGAGCCTTGAAGCTTGCGTGATTCACTGTATGGAAGAGGGCCGCCGCCAGGGCGAGCGCCGCGAGCGAGTCCATCCCCAGCGATGAAAAGACGAGGGCGCTTCCAAGTCCCAGCAGAATGATGCCGATGTTCTCGATGCTGTGGTAGGCGAGCAGCTTTTTGAGGTCGTGTTCGGAGAGGGCATACAGCACTCCCAGAAGCGAGGAGACCGCCCCGATCGCGATGATGAGCAGACCCCACCACAGGGAGACAGCGGGCATGATGCCGAAGCAGATCCGGATCAGCATGTAGATGCCGGTCTTGATCATGACTCCGGACATCAGGGCGGAGACATGCGATGGCGCCGCCGGATGAGCGCTTGGCAGCCAGATATGCAGAGGTATGAATCCCGCTTTCATGCCGAACCCGATCAGCGCGGAGACAAAGATGGCATTCCTTGCCAGTGGCGACGCCTGAGCCATGCCGCCGGCGATGGCCTCGAAATCAAATGACCCCGTGGCCTGGTGCATGAGCAGGAAAGAAAAGATTATGAAGGCGGTGCCGGCATGGGTCATAACCAGATACAGCGAACCGGCCCTGACGTTGGCGCCTTCCCGATGCTCGTAGATCACCAGGAAATAGGAGGCCAGCGACATCACCTCCCAGGCGATCAGGAAGAATAGCGCGTTGTGCGCCGTCGCCACCAGGATCATGCTGGCGATGAAGATATTGTAAAAAAAGCCCAGCAGTCCAAGGCTGTATTTTCCGTAATAGTGGCGGACGTACCCAAGGGCATAGACCGAGCAGAGCAAGGCGACGAGGCAGATGACCGCCATGAAGAAGGCCGAGAGCCGGTCGAGGCGAAACGAGAAAGAAAGCAGCGGTAATGTCGATTCGACGCTGAATGCCAGCGTCCTTCCATCGATGAGGACGGCACCCGAAAAAATCAGGCCGGCGAGCGAGCCGGCGATCGCCAGGCCGTTACCCCAGAGATTCGCGGCGCGGTCGTTGTGGCCGAGCGCCAGTGCTCCCGCGGCGCCGATCGCGAACACGGCCAGAATGGCGTAATAAACGCCAGGTGAGGTCAGGAAGTCCGGCAAGGATCAGGTTTTTGATCGTTTGCGGTTGAGCTTCCCGAGGATCTCGAGAAGGGCGCCGATTATCTGGCGGGGTGAAGGCGGATCGCCGGGAATTTCGAAGTCGACGGGGATGACATTGCTGACGCCGTCGAGAACCGCGTATGAACCTCTGAACAGTCCGCCGTCGATGGCATCGTCTCCCACCGCGATCACGAATTTCGGTGCGGGCATGGCTTCGTAGGTTTTTACAAGAGCCTCGCGCATGTTTCGGGTCACGGGACCTGTTACCATCAGCGCGTCGGCGTGCCGGGGGGAGGCGACGAAATGAAGGCCGAAACGTTCGGCATCGTAATACGAATTTGAGAGAGCAACCAGTTCCTGCTCGCAGGCGTTGGTCGACCCGGCGGTGACCAGTCTGATAGCCAGAGATCTTTTAAAGAGGCCCTGGATTTCTTCACGCGGTTCCGCGGTTACGGAAAAATCTTCCCGCTCCGCGACGAAGGACTCTTCATCCAGGACCGTTTTTGGCATCGTCAATATTTTGCGCAGCATGTTCGTCTGATGATTCCTTCCCGGAAAAACGGCAGGTCAAATCAAGATAGGGCTGGGGGTTATCGCAAGGAAGCTGCAGGACGCGTGGCGCCGGACTTCCTGGAAGGGTTATAACTCTTCGCGGGTAACACCTTCGCTGTTGACTGCAGCAATCTTATCACGGGATGGCTTTTTCATCCACCTCGGACCGGCGCCTCTAGGGAATTCGTGCTGCCGGCCATACGCATCCCCGGCCTCGGCCTTGAGGACGGCGCGGAAGTTAGTCACTCCCGGCGGTACCTCATATCTCAGTGTGAAATTTGCAAGGCTACCGCGGCGCCAGTCTGTTCGGTTTCCACCAGGTGTAAGCGGTGGAGGCATGGCTGCCGTTATTCCTGTTCTCGGTTTTGTTCGGCCTCTCGATTGATTATCATGTATTCCTGCCGGCCCGCGGATCGATGGCCGTCCCGCAGAGCAGTGCTGCTAAAGAGGCGCTGCCAGGTTGTAATGATGAAAACAGACAACAAGAAAGACATATGGGCAACGATGATATCGTACTGAGCGCCAGTCAGCTAAAGAAGACATTCGGCAACAAGAAGAGACAGGTCGAGGCCAACCGCGCCCTGTCGACCGGCGTGATATATGACTCGCGTGTCGCTGAAGGATTCATCATCGTGCCGCTGGCGGTCCTGGTTTTAGGGTGGGCTACGCGGGTATACAAGAAAACGGTTGCTTAAGGTTTTCCCGAACGAGGCGGAGGCCCATGAAGAAATTTACGATTGCCGAACTGCAGGAATTTAACGGCCAGGCAGGCAAACCTGTCTACGTCGCCTACGACGGCAAGGTTTATGATGTTTCCGCGAGCTTTCTCTGGGAGGATGGCGACCACCAGGGAGAGCATTCCGCGGGCAAGGACCTGACCGACGAGATCGCCGAGGCTCCCCACGAGCCCGACATGCTGGACGCATTTCCGGTCGTCGGCGAGATTGACGGCTAGCGCTGCAGCGCTGACGCCACGGTGCGGACGCCCTGAAGCCGCCCGGGAACCCCGCTTTTCCCCAAGTCTACAAATTGGGTTACAATTGTTGATTAGGCATGGATTATTACCTTTTCAATCTCGTAAACCAGTTTGCCCCTCGGATCACGCCACCTTCGTCTTCGGTATCGCCTTGATCGGCCCGATCTCCGTCCTCCTGGTCTGGAATCTGGGATCGGTTTTCGATCCCGTGACTTCTTTCCTGATATCGATAGCAAGGAAGCTTAGGCTGGCCTGATGACAATCACCATGACAATTTATTCCGATTACGTCTGACCCTGGTGCTACGTCGGCCAGGTCGCGGTCGAAAAATTAAAGCAGGAGCGTAGCGATGCCATCATCGAGTGGCGTCCCTATCTGCTGCGCCCCAACATGCCTCCCGAGGGCATGGAGATTCCCTCTGAATACCTCGCCGACATGGAAGACA
>JAJZQT010000007.1:8050-33409 GCA_021803005.1 Actinomycetes bacterium | reverse complement strand
GCTTGGCATAAAAGCCGTGCCGACATTCGTCATCAACGGCAATTACCGCATCGTCGGCGCCCATCCCTATGAAGCCTTCCAGAAGGCGATCGCGGCAGTGGAGTCCGGGCAGACCTAGACCCGGAAGGTCATGCTCGCGGCGCGCCGTTTTAGCTTTATTGCCTGATTATTGCTATCCTATGAGAGTTACAAGCTGCCGCCGCAATTCAATGACAAGGCGGCAGACGGTCCGGGAAGGCCCCCGGGGGTCTTCTTTTTTTGCGCCAATAAACAGGAAGAAAAACAGCATTGAATCTTAGAAACGTAGCCATCATAGCCCACGTCGACCATGGCAAGACAACGCTCGTGGACGGCCTTCTGAAGCAGTCCAAGACCTTCAGGGAAAATGAAGCCGCCTTCAGCCAGACCCTGATCCTCGATTCCAACGACCAGGAACGGGAGCGGGGGATCACGATCCTCGCCAAGAACACCGCGGTCAGGTACGGTGACACCAAGATCAATATCATCGACACGCCCGGCCATGCGGACTTCGGTGGCGAGGTCGAGCGGACCCTCAATATGGCCGACGGCGCCATCCTCGTGATCGACGCCCAGGAAGGCCCCATGCCGCAGACAAAATTTGTGCTCAAGAAAGCGCTGGAGTTGGGGCTGAAACCGATCGTGGTCATCAACAAGATCGACAAGCCCAACGCCAGGATCGAGGAAGTCATCGACAGGACGCATGACCTCTTTCTCGATCTGGCGACGGAAGAGGACCAGCTGGACTTCCCCGTTTATTATGCCGTTGCGCGTGGCGGCAAGGCCTGGAGCGAGATTCCGGAAGATTTCGAGAGCCGCGCCGACCTGACGCCGGTCTTCGACGCCATCGTCGACCATGTGCCGGCGCCCGACGTCGGCGACAAGAACCAGCCGTTCCAGATGCTGGTGACTTCCCTGGAAGCCGACAGCTTTCAGGGCAAGCATGTCATCGGCAGGATCACTCGCGGCACAATTTCACCAGGCACGACGATCACGCTGATGAAAAAGGACGGCACCGAGGAACAGGCCCGGATCGACAAGGTTTACGTCTCGCAGGGGCTGAAAAGGGTCGAGATCGAGGAAGCCCATGCGGGCGATATCGTCTCGCTGACGGGAATCCGCAACGCCGGCATCGGCGAGACCATCGCCGACAGCGACCGGCCGGAAATCCTGCCGACGATCGAGATCGAGGAGCCGACCTTGAAGATGTCGGTGGCGGCCAACACTTCTCCATTCGCGGGAAGGGAAGGGCAGTTTGTCACCAGCCGGCAGATCCTCGAGAGGATCGAGCGCGAGCTGGAGACCAATGTCTCGCTGAAGATGGAGATGGGGGAGAGTGGCGATTACATCTTGTCCGGGCGCGGCGAGCTGCATCTCTCGGTCTTCATCGAGAACCTGCGGCGGGAAGGCTACGAGCTGCAGGTCGGCAAGCCCCAGGTGATCACCAAGGAGATAGATGGTGCTACGCACGAGCCGATCGAGGAGCTGACCGTCGATGTCGGCACCGAGTACGTCGGCGCCGTGAACGGTGAGGTCGGACGGCGCAAGGGTCTGTTACTCAGCCAGGTTGAGAACGGCGACGGCTCCACCAGGCTTATCTTCGAGATATCCACCCGCGGCATTCTGGGGCTTCGCAATCATCTGCTGACGCTGTCGCGCGGGACTGCTATCATGAATTCAATTTTTGTCAAGTACCAGCGGATGGGCGCTCCCATGCCCCGCATGCGCAACGGCGCCCTGGTTGCCAGTGAGAGCGGCAAGGCCGTGACCTTTGGCCTCAACAATGCCCAGCAACGGGGCACGGTATTCCTCCTGCCCCAGACTCCCGTCTACGAGGGCATGATCGTCGGGCTCAATTCCCGCGAGGGCGATCTCGAGATCAACGTCACCAAGGAAAAGAAACTCACCAACATGCGCTCCTCCGGCGCCGATGACGCCATCGTTCTGACGCCGCCGACGGTGTTAAGCCTGGAACAGAGCCTGGATTTTCTGGAAGATGACGAGCTGCTGGAAGTGACGCCGTCAAGCCAGAGACTCAGGAAGAAGCTGCTGGGCAAGACCGACAGGATAAGAGCGGCCAGAAAGTAGCTCGGCAGCGCCGCTGCCGAACAAAGGGCCGGCATTGCTTCGCTCGATGGTTGCCCGAGTATCCCCCCGGAATCCACCCAGAAGTTCCGACACCTTCCGTTTAACGAAAAAACACATTCTTTTCACCATTTCTTAACAATCGGGGGGCACAATATGTTTAGGCAAGGTAGGGCGCACCCGCTCCGACGGGTGCGTCTCCCTAAATAAAGCGTTCTGTCCCGCGTTCGAAACTGGCGGCAGGACAGACTACAAGGAGGAAACAGCATGGGACTTATACTGATCATCGTTGTGGCCGGACTCGCGGTTTGGCTGCTGACGCAACATCGTGGCGCCGAAAGCGAAACATGTGCGCCGGTGACGGCGGCAACCACTCCGGGGGAGCCCGCGATCGAGGTATTGCGCAAACGATATGCTCGCGGCGAGATCGACCGCGGCGAGTTTGAGGAGCGCAAACAGACACTGGAGGTGCATTAACATGATGTACGGATGGGGAGGAGAGTTTGGCGGCGGGCCCGGTATCATCGGGGGCATCCTGATGATGGTTTTCTGGGTGGCGATCATTGTAGGAGTAGTGATGTTGATCGCGTGGTTGACTCGGCAGGGCGCCGGCGGGCATACGCACTATACCGGCCAGGTGCAGGGGCCGCATCCCGGCGCCGGCACGGAGCACCGCGAGACCGCCATCGATATCCTCAACGCGCGCTACGCCCGCGGCGGGATCGACAAGGCTGAATACGAGGAAAAGAAAAAGGACCTGTCGACGTAGTCCCTGAACGATAAGGTGTTTCGATTTAGCCCCGCTTTCCGGCGGGGTTATTTTTATGCGCGAGGCACCCCCCCTACTCGATTTCCGAAAGCCTCACAGCTAACCGGCTTTGAACTTTACGCACGGATAGGAATTGGAATCAGCGTTGACCGGCATCGACTTTTCCTGTCAGTCATTGGATTTGGGGTATTCGCCTGGCGTCCTTTACGATGGATGAATACGTGTTGAGCATGGCAATCAACGACAAGGCCAGATTTCTTGAAAAACCGGATTGCTGTACAAGGCATTCTCATATTGAGCGTGGTGAAATGGGTGCTATTGGCAATAGTGATCGGGATAATTGCCGGTGCCGGTGGAGCCCTCTTCCTTAAACTGTTGGGCTGGAGCACGGATGCAACCGGCAAATATTCGTATTATTTCCTGCTGATGCCGCCAGCCTTTCTTTTAAGCGCGCAGCTGGTGCATCGTCTGGCTCCCGACGCTGAGGGACACGGTACAGAGAAGGTCATCGAGGCGGTCAATAAGTCAGCGGGAAAGATAAAGGCTGCTGTCGTTCCCATAAAGGCGCTCACTACCATAGTGACGATCGCTGCCGGTGGTTCGCTGGGGAAGGAGGGGCCATGTGCTCAGATTGGCGCCGGGCTGGCGTCGTTCTTCGCGGGCCTGTTTCGATTTGGTGACACGGATCGTCGAAAGCTTGTGATCTGTGGCATTAGCGCCGGGTTCGCAGCGGTTTTCGGCACCCCCATAGGCGGCGCGGTTTTCGGCATTGAGGTGCTGGCCATCGGCGCTCTCTCTTATGACGTGCTACTGCCTTCACTGATCGCCGGTGTTGTCGGTTATCAGGTTGCCGCGAAACTGGGCATTCCGTATCTTTATCATTTTTATGATTCACCTCTGCCTTTTGACAGCATTATTTTCGCCAAGGTAATCATGGCCGGCATATTCTTTGGGCTCTGCTCTATCATGCTGATCGAGATTTCAAGACTTGGTGAATATCTGTCAGAGAGGCTGGCCCTGCGGCGATCATGGAAGCCACTTATCGGCGGCCTGCTGCTTATTGGTCTGACATTGCTCTTTTCCAGGAGCTATCTGGGCATGGGCCTGAATTCTATTGAGGGCTCACTTGGTGGTGAAAGCCAGCCCTATTATGCGTTTTTCCTCAAGGCTGTCTTCACCGGCCTGACGCTGGCTTTTGGTGGTAGCGGCGGTATCGTCACCCCCATCTTCTTCATCGGTTCCTCCGCTGGAGCCGCCTTCGCACAACTTCTCAACATGGACATTGCTCTCTTCGCGGCCATCGGGCTGGTCAGCGTGCTTGCCGGCGCTGCGAATACGCCGCTGGCCGCCGGTATCATTTCAATAGAGCTTTTCGGCCCGGCCGTGGCGCCGTATGCCATAGTCGCCTGTGCCGTCAGCTACCTCGTGACCGGTCATCGAAGTGTTTTTCCGGCCCAGAGGCTGGCGACTGGTAAATCGTCATCAATCAGGGTCGAGCTCGACGCGGATATCCAGGATGTACGGCCGGAGTTCCATTACCGGGAAAGGAGTCTGCCCGGGATCGTCCATTCGCTGTTGCGTGTTGTGCGCCGGAAGCGATAGCAGTTATAACGGCCCTGGACAGTCACAAATAGCTGTTTATGGCGCATCCTCCACGACACGAGCTTCATATTCGTTGGGAATGAGCGCTCCACAGTCGAAAAGGACCAGGAAAGCATCCACTACCCGGGGATCGAACTGGGAGCCGGCGCAGCGTTTGAGTTCTGCCACGGCGTCTTCATGTGGGCGCGCGGCCTTGTATGAACGCTTGTCCACCATGGCGCTGTAAGAATCAACCGCCGTCAGTATGCGTGCCCCGATAGGTATATCCGCACCTGCGAGTCCATCGGGATAGCCATTGCCATCGTATCGTTCATGATGATGGCGCACGATATCAGCGGCGCCCCTCAGGCGGGGAACGGGTTTGAGAATATCGGCGCCTATGGCCGTGTGGGCGCGCATTTGCACCCATTCTTCATCGGTGAGTTTTCCGGGCTTGTTCAGGATGGAGTCGGGAACGCCAATCTTGCCCACATCGTGGAGGACGCCGCCATAACGTATGTCTTCGAGTTCGTTATCTGACAGTCCCAGCTCCTTGCCGACCAGCACCGCCATCCGGGAAACGTTGTCCGCGTGGTTCTTGGTGTAGGTATCCTTGGCTTCAACGGCATTGGCGAGGGTGAGAACTGTTTCCAGGTATGCCTGCTCGAGGTCGGAAAAGAGTTGCACACCTTGAAGGGCGGTCGCTGTCTGATCCGCGATACCCTTGGCCAGGCTCAGTTTTTCCGGCGAGAATGGCTCACGGTTTTCGCTACGCATCTCTCCAATCAGGAGGGCGCCCGATGCCTGTTCTCCTATCCTTATAGGCACCAGGCAGATGGTTTTTGCGAGGTTCAGAGTCAGTGTCTTCCGCTCAGTTTCCGTGAGGTCATTAACTTCGCTGCTTTTTACAATCACGGGCTCATCATGTTCAATAACTCGTTGCAGGAACGGAAGATTGGCTGCCGGTATGCATTGAAAATCGAAATTCGGGATATCAGCTCTGACCGGGTACGTTGCGCGTCCGACAATATTTCCATTCTCGATAAGCAGGGCAATGGCATAAGACGAATGAATTGTCTCCGCCGCGCTGCGGACAATGATGTTGAGAATCTCGTCTGACCTGGGATCGGCGGTCGACAGTTCGCGGGAGATTTCATACAAGGCTGCCAGCTCGGACCGGCGGGCACTTTCTTTTTCATAAAGCCCGAGGTTATCTTCACTGGTGCGAATCAGCTTGCGGGAGGCGTTACGCACGATTCCGAAGAGCGATATGTATAAAACCGCCATGCCAAGGCCCAGGATGAGCCCGACAGACCGGCGCATCGTGGCTATCTGCGAGTCGAGCACGCCCATGTCGTGGTAGATTTCGTAGGCCCCCTGCACTTCATCCGAACCCTGGATACTGATCGGCGCGTAAACCTCAATTAACTTGTCATGCTGTCCATGATGTTCGCCGAGCTCTTCCGTCGGCGCTGTGATATCGGAAGTGATCTGGCCATCGAGAGCCTTCGCAAGTTTTTCATCGGTTGGTACTGATTGCCCCACCATCTCCATGTCGTCCGAGTAAATTATCTGTCTCGAGCGGCTATAGATATTGATGCGAACAATATGCTCGGGGGTGATTTCATTGCCGACAAGCGCGTCGATCTGCTGCAGCCGGGCCGGATCGGGAGGCGCGGCGAGGTCCGAAGAGCTGAGGTTCTTATCAAGCACCGTTTTCACCTGGTCGATGGCGCTGTTGGCCTCCTGGAGGATCATGTTTTGCTCCAGGAGGTGCTGTATGCCCCAGGCAGCGATGATTCCCACGATTGTGATGATTATCAGCGCCACCAGCGAGAACCGGGTGAGAAGGCTGGACTGCTTGAAAAGGTTGCCGAGTCGGTTGATCGTCTTTTTTTTATGGTTGATCATCGTTCTTTATTATTGACTACCCGGAATATCCCTTTACCGCCGTCTCAATACCGCCATCTCAAGAACATATAAAAATGAAAGTTTGACCAGCTAACGATTACGTCCACCACCATTGGCTCGTTAAAAGCCTGCTACGAAGGCATTCTTCCCCCAATTTCGGTTAGAGCGTTCGAGGGGGACGGCCTTTATGTTAAACTGGCGCCAGTAGCGGCCGAAAAGGACCCAGGGTCGCCATGAAATTCTCAAAAACGGGGAATTCGCAATGAAGGTCACTCTACCTGACAACAGTATAATCGAGCTCGATGACGGGGCCAGTGCCCTGGACGCCGCCCGAAAGGTCGGCGCGCGGCTGGCCAAGGCGGCCGTGGCCGCGACCGTGAATGGCGAGCGCGTAGACCTGTCGCATCAACTGGCCGACGGAGACTCCATCGGCATCGTCACCGAGGATTCCCCCGAGGGCCTGGAGATCATGAGGCACAGCGCCGCCCATGTCCTCGCCAGCGCGGTCATGGATCTCTACCACGGCACGCAGCTGGGTATCGGGCCGGCGATAGCCGACGGTTTTTACTACGACTTCAAATTCCCCTCGCCGATATCAGACAGCGACCTCGAGAAGATCGAGGAGAAAATGCGCGAGATCGTCAAGGCGAAGTTTTCCTTTGAACGCCGCGAACTCTGCCGCGAAGAGGCGGCCGAGAAGTTCGGCGCCCAGCCTTTCAAGCAGGAGCTGCTGGCGGAACTGCCTCCCGAGGAGAAGGCGACCTCCTACACCGACGACGGCTTCACCGACCTCTGCCGCGGTCCCCATGTTCCCGACACCGGGCGCATCAAGGCATTCAAGCTTTTATCGGTGGCCGGAGCCTACTGGCGCGGCGATGAAAAGAATCCCATGCTGTCGCGGATATACGGCACCGCCTTCCCTTCCCAAAAGCAGCTCGATGAACATCTCGAGAGACTGAAGGAAGCCGAGCGCCGCGACCACCGGGTGCTGGGCAAGCAGCTCGATCTCTTCCATATCGATGAGGAGGTCGGCGCCGGGCTGCCGCTTTGGCACCCCAAGGGAGCGCTTATCCGCAAGATCATGGAAGACTTCTGGCGCGACGAGCATCTAGCCAACGGCTACGAGATGGTGATGATCCCCCATATCGCCAGCGTCGAGCTGTGGAAGACCTCGGGCCATTGGGGCTTCTACCGGGAGAACATGTATTCGCCCATGGACATCGAGGGCCAGGAGTACATCGTCAAGCCGATGAACTGCCCGGGCCATATCAAGATTTACAAGTCGCGCACGCGTTCGTACCGCGAGCTGCCGATCCGCTGGGCCGAGCTCGGGACCGTCTACCGTTACGAGCGCAGCGGCGTGCTGCACGGACTGCTGCGCGTCCGCGGCTTCACCCAGGACGACGCCCATCTGTTTGTCAGGCCAGATCAGCTGCGTGACGAGATCGTCAGCGTCATCAGGTTCGTGCTGTTCATGTTGAAGACTTTTGGTTTTGAGGAGTATGAAGTGTACCTCTCGACCCGCCCGGAGAAATCCGTGGGCAGCGACGAGCACTGGGAACAGGCGACCGCGGCGTTGAAGGATTCGCTCGAGGAAGTTGGGCTCGCCTATGAAATCGATCCTGGCGAGGGCGTGTTCTACGGTCCCAAGATCGACATGAAGATCCGCGACGCCCTCGGCCGCGCCTGGCAGTGCACGACCATCCAGGTGGACTTCAACCTGCCGGAGCGTTTCGATATCACGTATGTGGGAGAAGACAACGCCGAGCACCGGCCGATCATGATACACCGGGCGCTGCTGGGCTCGCTGGAGCGCTTCATCGGCTGCCTCATCGAGCATTACGCCGGAGCATTTCCGCTGTGGCTGGCGCCGGTGCAGGCGGTGATCCTGCCGATCGCCGACCGTCACATGGATTACGCCGAGCAGGTTGCCAGGCGTCTGAGTGAAGAGGGCCTGCGCGTGGAGCTGGATTACAGCCGGGAGTCGGTGGGCAAGAAGATCCGCAACGCCGAGATGGAAAAAGTCCCGTACATGCTGGTGGTCGGCGACAGGGAAGAAGACGCCGGCAATGTTTCCGTGCGCTCCTACGCCGAAGGCGACCTGGGAGCGGAGACCCTTGAAGAGCTGGCAGCGCGAATGGTCAGGCAGGCAGAAGAAAAAGCCTAGGCGGCGCGTTACAGGCTCAGGCAGCGCAATACAGGAGGTTTTCATTGGACCGCATCCGGTTGGCGCTGGCTCAGATCAATTCCACCGTCGGCGACCTCGACGGCAACGCCGCGAAGATCGCCGGGCATATCGAGCGCGCCAGGTCCCTGGGAGCCGGCATCGTCGCTTTCCCGGAACTGGCCCTGACGGGCTACCCCCCCGAAGACCTCACCTTCAATCCGGATTTCCTCGACGCCAACACCGCCGCCCTGAACAGCCTGTGTGATAAGGCTGAAGGCATCGTCGCCATCGTCGGCTATCTGGACAGCCCCGGCGGCGATGTTTACAACGCCGCCGCCATCCTCGCTGGCGGCAAGGTAGCCGGCATCTGTCACAAGATGCGCCTGCCCAACTACGGTGTCTTCGATGAATTCCGTTATTTCAGCTCGGCCACCAGGCCAACCCTGTTTGACCTCAACGGCGCTCTCATAGCCGTTAACATTTGTGAAGATATCTGGTATCCGGACGAGCCTATCGGCTCGCAGGTGGCGGCGGGAGCTTCCCTGATCGTCAACATTTCCGCGTCACCTTACCGCACCGGGCGGACCCGTGCCCGGGAAGAGATGCTCGAGACCCGCGCCCGCGACTACCTCACGCCCGTGGCCCTGGTGAACCTCGTCGGCGGGCAGGACGAGCTGGTCTTTGACGGCAACAGCCTGGTCTACGACGAGCACGGGCATCTGATCGCCAGGGGGGCGAGCTTCGAGGAAGACCTGATCGTCGCCGATATCGACCTGGCGGAAGTCCGCAACTCGCGGCACCGCGATGTCATGGGCCGGCTGGATGACCTCAGCAAGAGGCACCCGGGGCCGGTCGACATCTTTGCCGTGGGCGAGGCCGGAGGCTCCGGCGCCGCGGCGAGCGAGCACCTGGAGCCGCATCTGCCCGAGCCGCTTGCGGGCGACGCTGAGATTTACAGCGCCCTGGTCATGGGTGTGCGCGATTATGTGATCAAGAACGATTTCAAGCGGGTGCTGGTCGGCCTTTCCGGCGGCGTCGATTCGGCTCTGGTCGCAGCCGTCGCCGTCGACGCGCTGGGCAAGGAGAACGTCGTCTGCGTCTCCATGCCCTCGCGCTACACTTCCGATGGCACCTCCAGCGACGCTGAAAAGCTGGCGCGGATACTGGGGGTCGAGTTCCGCAATATTCCCATCGAGCCGGTCTTCACCATGTTCCTGGAAACGCTGGCGTCGGAATTCGGCCGCAGCGGCCCCGACACCACCGAGGAAAATCTGCAGGCGCGCATACGCGGCGACCTGCTGATGGCGCTCTCCAACAAGTTCGGCTGGCTGGTGCTGACCACCGGCAACAAGAGTGAGACCAGCGTCGGCTACACGACCCTCTATGGGGACATGGCCGGTGGTTTTGCGGTGATTAAGGATGTTCCCAAGACAGTTGTCTACAAGCTTTGCCTCTGGCGCAACCTCCAGGCCGGCGGCGAAATCATTCCCGGAAGCATAATCTCGCGGGAACCCAGCGCCGAGCTGGCCCCCGACCAGAAAGACTCGGATTCCCTGCCTCCCTATGAAGTGCTCGACCGCATCATCGAGGACTACGTCGAGCACGACAAGAGTCTCGAGGAAATGATCGCGGCCGGTTTCGATGAGGGAACCGTCCGCCGCACCACCCGCATGATCGACCGCAACGAATACAAGCGGCGGCAGGCGCCTCCCGGGATCAAGATCACGTCGCGCGCCTTCGGCAAGGACCGGCGCTTCCCGATCACCAACCGTTTCTGGGCCTAGCGGCCGATGGCGGCGCCAGGGGGCTGCGGCGGCCCGGCGCCATCTGTCATTGCCCTGTTGCCTGGAAAATGGCGCTTATCTTCGTTATACTTCTAAATCGTGAATAAAGCAGAAGCACCCGCTTCTCACCTGCCGGCTGCGCCGCGGCCCATTTTGTCTTGAGCGCCGCGCCTACTGGATACGCTTGCAGGTCCGCCATAGGAGATACATGCCGCGGCTCTTCCCGGCGTGAATCTGTTAACGCAAGGGTGCTTTTAGGTACCCTTTTTTCGTGGGAATTTACCGCCCGCCACAAGCGGCGGCCTATCCCGCAATTTGAAAGGAAGGAGGTGTTCGCCGGTCGCAAACTATAAGCCACGGGTACGTGATTTAACCCGCATAAACGATGCTATCAGGGCTGAGAACGTCCGGCTCATCGGGCCGGATGGTGAGCAGGTAGGGATCAAGAGCCGTACTGAAGCACTGGATCTTGCCATCAAGGCAGGCCTCGACCTCGTCGAGATCGCCCCGGAGGCCGATCCGCCCGTCTGCCGGATTCTCGACTACAGCAAGTACAAGTACGAGCTGGAACAGAAGGCGAAGCAGGCTCGCAAGCACCAGTCGACGATCGTGGTCAAAGAGATCAAGTTACGCCCGAAGATCGGTTACCACGACTACATGACCAAGAGGGGACACGTGGAACGTTTCCTCAAGAAGAAGGACAAGGTCAAGGTCACAATCATGTTCCGCGGGCGCGAAGTGGTTCATCCCAAGAAGGGAGAGGAGCTGCTTCGCCGTCTCGCCGAAGACGTCGTCGAGCTGGGAGTCATAGAATCCCAGCCCAATCTCGACGGCAGGAACATGGTCATGGTCTTGAGCCCGGTCAAGTAGCTCCAGTCCTGTCGGATAGCAATTGGAATCAGTTTGAATAAGGAAAGGACGGCCTATGCCCAAGATGAAGACTCATCGCGCCGCCGCCAAGCGTTTCCGCTTTACTTCAGGGGGAAAGCTGGTGCGCCGCCGCGCGTTCAAGAGTCATATTCTCACCAAGAAGAGCCCCAAGCGGAAGCGCAGCTTCCGTAAGAACGTGCTAATCACGCCCGCCGACACCAGGGAAGTCAAGCGGTTGCTCGGCGAGAAGTAAGCCTTAGGAGTTGAACGACAATGCCGCGAGTTAAAAGAGGAATTCACGCCCGCAAAAAGAGGCGTAATGTACTTGAGCAGGCGAAGGGTTACCGGGGTACAAAGCATTCCAGTTATAAGCGCGCCAAGGAACAGGTAAGCCGTTCGCTGAACTACGCTTACCGTGACCGCCGGGCCCGCAAGCGCGATTTCCGCCGCCTGTGGATCACCAGGATTAACGCCGGCGCCAGGATGCACGGCCTCTCATATAATCAGTTCATGCACGGCCTCAAAGAGGCTGGCATCGAGTTGAACCGCCCGGTTTTGGCCGACCTGGCCGTTACCGATCCGGACATGTTCGCCAGTCTGGCCGCGCAGGCCAAGGCGGCTCTGGCGGCCTGACGGCCGGTGATGGAATTGGGATTTCAAAGGCTGATAGCAACAGGGCGGTGAACCTCCGCCGCATAACCAGCACAAGCAATGCTGTAATCAAGGAAGCCGCACGGCTGCATCGCAAGCGTCACCGCTACGAAAGCCGGCTCTTCCTTGCTGAAGGTGAAGACCTGCTGGACGCCGCACTCGAACGCGGCGCCGCTCCACGGCAGGTCTTTGTGCTTGAAGGAAACGAAGAGCAGATTTTGGGAAAGGGGGAAACCCGCTTTCCGGAGGCGCTGTCCCCGCAGGCCGCCGAACGGCTGGAGATCTTTATCTGCGGCCGTGACGCCATGGCAAAGCTGTCGGCGCTGGGAAGCGGCGCGCGGGTGATTTCCGTTTTCGAGATGCTGGACAGGAAGTTTCCGGCGGGATCCGATTCATCATCGAGCGCGGCAGGCCCTCTGTTGTATCTCGTGGCTGTGGGCGATCCTGGCAACGTCGGCACGCTGCTTCGTTCCGGAGCGGCGCTGGGAGCGGCGGCGGCAGCCCTGGGGCCGGAGACCGCGGATCCCTATTCCCCCAAGTCTTTACGCGCGACCATGGGCGCCATCTTCCAGATCCCCTTGTACCTGACCGTAAATCCCGAGGCCGTGGTCGCTTGGGCGGATAATTCGGACGCGGGTGTTGTCTGCGCCGACGCCCATGCAGGTGAACCGGTCTGGAAGGCGCCGCTGGAGGCGGGTTTCGTGCTGGTGCTGGGGTCGGAGCGCGAGGGAATCCCGCACCGCCTGCAGCAGGCTGCCACGTCAACGGTCCGCATCCCCCAGGTGGGAGAGACCGAGTCGATCAATGTGGCCATGGCCGGCACCGCGATCCTGTATGAAGCCTTGAGGCAACGGTCGCCGGGCAGGCAGTGAATCTGGTCCTGAGGCCGCCGGGAGCGGCCTGCCTGGAAGCGGGGCGTGGCTGCCATCCTAGAAGCGCCGCCGGCTAAGTGTTAGAGTTTCGGATGATTTAAAGCAGGGATTCGGATGAATTATACGAGGATGAAACCGTGAATCGCGAGGATGAAAAACCGTGAATCCGAAGTCGGCATTCGTGAACAAGTACAAAGATCTGCTGAAAGAGCTGGAGGCCCACGAAGGCCTCGCGGCCATGTTCGCCGACAGCGCCGCCGATTTTGACAGCGCCGCCGATCTGGAAGCGCTGGAAGCAGCCAGGGTCAAGCACCTGGGCCGCAAGAGCCCGCTCTCATTGTTGCTGCGAAGCATTCCCGACCTGCCTCCCGAGGAACGGCCGATCGTGGGCAAGTATGGCAATCGTGCCCGGGCCGCGCTCGAGCAGGGCCTGGCCGATCGCAAGAAAGAGCTGGAAGGCGTCGAGCTGGAACGGCGGCTGGCCTCCGAGCAGGTCGACATCACGCTGCCCGGCGAGCCTTTCCCACGGGGACACCTGCACATCATCACCCAGACTCAATGGGAGATCGAGGATATTTTCGCCGGGCTTGGCTACCGCATCGCCGAGGGGCCTGAGATCGAGTCCGATTATTATAATTTTACGGCGCTTAACACGCCCGAAGGCCATCCGGCCCGATCGCTCCACGATACTTTCTTCATCGAAGGGCATGAGGATGTCCTGCTGCGCACGCAGACTTCGCCGGTGCAGATCAGGGTGATGGAGAAAGAGGAGCCGCCGGTTTACATCATCTCTCCCGGACGCGTTTACCGGCGCGATTCGGACGCGACCCATACGCCCATGTTTCACCAGATCGAGGGACTGGCCGTGGATCAGCACATCACCCTGGCCGATCTCAAGGGAACCCTGGAGACCTTCGCCAAGGCCATCTTCGGAGCGGAGCGTGAGATCCGCATGCGGCCTCATTTCTTCCCGTTTACCGAACCCAGCGTGGAGATCGACGTCTCCTGCATGATCTGTGGCGGCTCCGGCTGCCGGGCCTGCAAGCACAGCGGCTGGCTGGAAATACTCGGCGCCGGCATGGTCGATCCCAACGTCTTCGGTTTCGTCGACTATGACACCGACGAGGTGCAGGGGTTTGCCTTCGGCATGGGGGTAGAGCGCATCGCCATGCTCAAGCACGGCATGAGCGACCTGCGCATGTTTTATGACAACGATCTGCGATTCATAAAGCAGTTTTGAAAAGTCCGGCAACCCGGACTGTGAAAAGTCCGTCGCCGCGGACTTCCGGCTTGTGATAAGCAGGAATAATCACGCCGAAAGTCCGCGCCGCCGGCATCAACAAGGTCTGGATAATGAAAGTACCTTTATCGTGGCTAAAAGAATATGTGGCGGTCGATCTGCCGGCTGAGCAGCTGGCAGAGAGACTGGCGCTGACCGGCACCGAGGTCGAACGCGTGTCGCGCGTCGGCGTGCCCGCCGCCGACGGCAACCTTGAACGTTTTGTCATCGGCCAGGTTAAGAAGAAAGCCGCGCATCCCAATGCCGACAAGCTTTCGCTCTGTGAGGTCGACGTGGGGGGCAAGGTCGAGCAGATCGTCTGCGGCGCCAGGAATTTCAAGGAAGGCGACAAGACCGCCGTCTGCCTTCCCGGAGGCATGCTTCCCGACGGGCGCAAGCTCGAGTCGGCCGTTATCCGCGGCGTCGAATCGCATGGCATGATGTGCTCGGAAGCCGAGCTGGGACTCTCTGGCGAATCGGCGGGCATCATCATCCTTCCCGAAGACGCTCCCGTGGGAACGAAGCTGGCGGAATATGTTCCCGTCAGTGATGAAGTGCTCGAACTCGAGGTTACGCCCAACCGTCCCGACTGCCTCTCGATTTACGGAGTCGCCCGCGAGGTGGCGGCGGTAACCGGGGCCGAGCTGGCGCCCGAACCTGTTGACGACACGCAGGCTCGTGGTGATGACAGTATCGACGAACTTGTCAAAATCTCAGTCGCTGACGGGCGGCTTTGTCCTCGCTACGGCGCCCGCATAATCGCTGGGGTCAAGGTCGGGCCGTCACCGCTGTGGCTCAAGGCGCGCATTGCCGCCGCCGGCATGCGGCCGGTGAACAACGTCGTCGATATCACAAATTTCGTCATGTGGACCCTCGGCGAGCCCATGCATGCCTTCGACCTGGCGGCGATCGCCGGCCGCAAGCTGACCGCCAGGCGCGCAGGCAAGGGTGAGAAGATTGTCACGATAGACGGCGATTCCCGCGTATTGGACGATTCCATGCTGGTGATCGCCGACGAGGAAAAACCCGTCGCTGTCGCCGGTGTCATGGGCGGCGAAAGCAGCGAGGTCACCGGCGGCACGACCGATATCCTGCTGGAAGCCGCCAACTTCGACGGCCCCGGCGTGATGATGACGGAAATGGCACTGGGTTTGAGGAGCGAGTCGAGCACACGCTTCGAAAAAGGCCTCGACCCCGAGCTCGTGCCCGGGGCGCTGGCCATGGCCTCGAGAATGATGGTGGAACTCTGCGGCGGGCGGCTGGTTCCCGGCCAGATTGATATTTATCCTCGGCCGCGGCAGGAACTTGCGGTGCATCTGCGTGAGGAAAAAGTGACCGGTCTGTTGGGGATCGCGGTTCCCGCGCCCGAGATCGTCTCGATTCTCGAAAGCCTGGGCTTTGGCTGCCGGCGCGAGGGCGGCGCCATCCACGTGACCGTGCCCAGTTTCCGCGCCGACGTCGAGCGCGAGGTTGACCTGATAGAAGAGGTCGCCAGGATCTTCGGCCTCGATCTCATTCCGCCCACGCTTCCCAGCGACATGCGGGTCATGGGCGGCCTTTCCGGTTATCAGTCGGCGGAGCGCGATATCGTGCAGGCGCTGACGGCGACGGGAATGAACGAGGTCATCACCTATACGTTCATTTATCCGGACTTCGCCGACAGGTTACGGCTTGGCGATAAGGATCCGCGGCGCGACTGCGTCCGGCTGGCAAATCCGCTTTCCGTTGACCAGTCGGTGATGAGGACGATGCTTCTGCCCAGCCTGCTCTCGACAATTGCCACAAATCTGTCAGTGCGCAACCAGGACGTCAACATATTCGAGGCCGGCCGCGCTTACCTGCGGGCCGATGGGGAAAAACTCGCTGACGAGCGCCGCACCATCGGCGGCTGCCTCTGCGGTTCGCTGCGCGGGGAGACCTGGACGGGTGGCGGCGGCCAGGCGGATTTCCATACCGGCAAGGGAATCGTCGAAGCGGCTTTTGCTTCCGTGAAGGGGCGCTTTTCCGTCGAGAGCTGTGACGAGCCGTTCCTTCATCCCGGCAAGTCGGCGTACATCGCGGTCGACGGCCGGCGGGCGGGATACGTCGGCGAAGTCCATCCGCTGGTGCTGGAGGCTTTCGATGTCGACAGGCCGGTGGTCGCCTTCGAGATTCTCGAGGACGCGCTGATCGGCAGCTCCGCCGGCATCGTCATTTTCGAGGACCTGATAACCTTCCCGGGATCGTTCCAGGACCTGGCCGTGGTCGTCGATAAGAAGATCCCATCGCAGGATGTCATCGACGTGGTCGAAGCGGCGGGAGCGCCGCTGTTGCGCTCGGCCCATGTTTTTGATGTTTACGTGGGCGATCAGGTGGGGGAAAGAAAAAAGAGCATCGCCCTCAGCCTCGAGTTCCGCTCGCCGGAACGCACTCTTACCGATGAAGATGTCGACGCCGCCAGAGGCGCCATTGTGTCCGCGCTAGCGGATAAGCTCAGCGCCGCTCTGCGGGAATAAATATTCATTCGCGGCCGCACTGATTCCGTGCTCCACCTCCCCCCGTTGTATAAAATTACGATTTTATTTGCTCTGCCTGTATAATTATTCTATAATTTGCCGATAACAGCATTCATAATGCATATTTTACGCATCTTTTGACCCGTAAAAAAGAAAAGATGGAAGAGGACCATGCATCTGTTCTCATCGAAATTCGTTAAGCGGCCCGCACATGTGACGGAGCTTCCCGGCTCGGTCTCGACGCCGCAGGGATTCCTGGCCGCCGGCATCGCCGCCGGGCTCAAGAAATCCGGAAAAACCGATTTGGGCCTGCTGGTGTGCAAGGAGCCGTGCACTTCGGCCGCCCTGTTCACCACCAACGCCGCCGCGGCGGCGCCGATCCTGGTCAGCCGGGACGAGAGCGAAACAGGGGCGCTGCAGGGTGTGGTAGTAAACAGCGGTTCCGCCAACGCCTGCACGGGCAAACAGGGGCTGGAAGACGCCCGGAAAATGGCGCAGCGGGCGGCATCAGATGCCGGGATTGACGTCAAGCACATAGCCGTGGCATCGACTGGAGTCATCGGCCAGACACTTCCCATGGAATCGGTGGAGCCCGGGATCGGGCATGCCGCTGACCTGCTGGCCGAATACGGCGGCGGCGATTTCGCCGAAGCCATCCGCACCACTGACAAGATCGACAAGGACGGCGCTGTCGAGGTAACGCTTTCGGGGGGAGCGGTGCACATCGGCGCCTGCGCCAAGGGCGCGGGGATGATTGCCCCCAATATGGCGACGATGCTTGTTTTTGTCACCACGGACGCCGTCGTGCCGGCCAGCCTGTTGCAGAATCTTCTGGCGCGGGCCGTCGAGTCTTCTTTCAACTCGATGACCGTGGACGGCGACATGAGCACGAACGATTGCATATATGTGCTGGCCAGCGGCAAGAGCGGCGTCGCTGTCGACCAGGACACGGGTGACGCCCAGCTTTTCGGCGACGCGCTCTCGGCTGTATGCAAGGGACTGGCGCTGAAGATGGTCGCTGACGGCGAGGGCGCGACCAAGGTCGTCGAGCTCAAGGTCACCGGTGCAGCGGACGGCGACGAGGCGGCGATGGTATCGCGCGCGGTCTCCAACTCGACCCTGGTGCGAACGGCTTTTTACGGCCGGGACGCCAACTGGGGACGGATCATGGCTTCCGCGGGCGCGGCGCTGGCCGGCGAGCCGGAGCTGCTGGCGGACATTCATTACGAGGAGGTCTGCCTCGCTAGCGGCGGCGCCGCCTGTGACGAAAAACCCGACTCTGTCCGGCTCAAGGAGATCATGTCGCAGCAGGAGATATCGGTTACGCTTGATCTGAAGCGCGGCCAGGCTGCCAGCACAATGTATTTTTCCGACCTGACCCACGACTACGTTACCCTGAACGCGGAGTACACGACTTGACCGGGGCCAGCCATTTCCTGAAGGATGGTTATCAGATGACGGCAAAACATCAAAAGCGGGTGGAGATCCTCCTTGAGGCGCTGCCCTACATCAAGGAGTTCTCGGGGAAGACCGTCGTGATCAAGTACGGCGGCAGCGCCATGAAGAGCGACGAGCTCAAGGAAGGTTTTGCCACCGACATCGCCCTGTGCAAGTACGTGGGCATGAATCCGGTGATAGTTCACGGCGGCGGTCCCGACATCAGCGCCTACATGGAAAAGCTCTCCATGGAAATAAAATTTGTGGAAGGGCTGCGGGTGACGGATGCGGCCACCATGGAGCTGGCCAAGATGGTGCTGGTCGGCAAGGTAAATAAGGAAGTGGTCGCCCTTATCAACCAGCACGGTGTGCCGGCCGTGGGCCTGGGCGGCGACGACGGCCGGCTGATCATGGCCGAGAAGCGCACGGTCGCGGGGACCGCCGGCGACGAGATCGATCTCGGCCAGGTGGGCCGCATAGTGGATATCAATACCGAGGTGCTGGAAAGCCTGGGCGAGGATTTCATTCCCGTCGTGGCTTCGGTCGGCGCCGACGAGCAGGGCATCAGCTACAACATCAACGCCGACGAGGTCGCTTCGATGCTGGCCGTCGCGCTGGAGGCCGAGAAGGTCATCTTCCTCACCGACGTCGAGGGCCTCTATGCCGACATGGAAGATCCCGGCTCGATGATCTCTCAATGCCCGCTGGCCGACGTTGACCGGATGATCGCCGCCGGTTCGATATCAAAGGGAATGATCCCCAAGCTGAAAGCTGTCAGCCGCGCGCTCGGAGGCGGCGTCAACAGCGCCCACATCATCGACGGGCGGGTGCCGCACGCCGTGCTTCTGGAAGTCTTCACCCGCTCCGGGATCGGAACCAAGATCGAGGCCTAGCTCAGGCATCGCTATGGAAACAATGGAAACCAACGTCCCCAAATGAGCGATATCATCGCACAATACGAAAAGTATGTGATGCCAACTTACGCGCGGCAGCCGGTCGCTTTCGTGCGCGGCAGCGGCTGCTATCTATATGACCGGGAAGGCAACCGGTATCTGGATTTTGTCGCCGGGCTGTCTATCAACAATCTTGGCCATTGCCATCCGGCCGTGGTCGCGGCCGCGCAGAAGCAGGCCGCCGAGCTGATAAACACCTGCAATCTTTATTACACCCAGCCCGGGGGCGAGCTGGCGCAGCTGATCTCCGAGCTCAGCCTTGGAGGCAAGGTCTTCTTTTCCAATTCCGGGGCCGAGGCCAACGAATGCGCCATCAAGCTGGCGCGCAAGCACGGCCGCGACACGGACGGCGACAACAAATATCGCATCATCACACTCGAGAACGGTTTTCACGGCCGGACCATGGCCACGCTTACCGCTACCGCCCAGCCCGCCAAGCAGGAGCCTTTCAAACCGCTCCTGCCCGGCTTTACCTACGTGCCGCGCAATGATATCGCGGCTCTCGAGGCGGAGATGGATGACAGCGTCTGCGCCATCCTGCTCGAGCCGGTGCAGGGTGAAGGCGGCATCTATCCGCTGGAAAAAGATTATCTCGAGGCAGCGCGGCGGCTGGCCGGCAAACACGGCGCCCTGCTGATGTTCGACGAGGTCCAGACCGGACTCGGCCGTACCGGCAAGCTCTTCGCCTACGAGCATGCGGGCGTCAAACCCGATGTCATGACCCTGTCAAAGAGCCTGGGCGGCGCGCTTCCCATCGGCGCCACCGTGACGGCGCCGGCATATTCCGAAGTCCTCGGTGCGGGCATGCACGGTTCCACTTTCGGCGGCGGCCCGGTTCCCTGCGCCGCAGCCATTGCCGTGCTGAATGAGCTGATTGCTGATGGCTTTCTCGAAGGCGTCAACGCCAGGGGTGACTACATGCGCTCGCTTTTGGAGAAGATGAAGGAGGACGGGCTCGTGACCGGCGTACGCGGTCTTGGCCTGATGCTGGCGATTGACCTCGGCAGCCCCGTAGCGGCGGATGTGGTGACGGAAGCCTTGAAAAACGGGATCATCCTCAATAATACATCCGCGGAGACGATCCGCTTCCTGCCGCCACTGGTCGTCGAAGAAGGAATGATCGAAGCGGTGGTCGAATTCCTGCAGACTGCACTGACGGGCCGAACCTGATGGAGAGACCATGCGCCATTTTTTGAAAATGACCGACCTTTCGCCCGGGGAGATTTTGACCCTGATCGATGCCGCCAAAGCCAATAAGGGCGAATGCTCGAGCGCCCTCGCCGGCAAATCCCTGGGCATGATCTTCGCCAAGCCTTCCACGCGGACAAGGGTGTCGTTCACCGTGGGCGCCTACGAACTGGGCGGCCATATCATGTTCATCTCCGAAAAGGAGATGCAGCTGGGGCACGGTGAGACCATCGAGGATACCGCGCGGGTGCTTTCGAGGTATCTGAGCGGCGTCGTAATCCGCACCTATCGCCAGGACGATCTCGAGCGGTTCGCCTCGGTTGCGGAAATTCCGGTGATCAACGGGCTTACCGACGAGCGCCATCCCTGCCAGGGCCTGGCCGATCTGATGACCGTCTCCCAGCTCAAGGAGGATCTGACCAGGGTGAAAATTGTCTATCTCGGCGACGGCAACAACGTCGCGACCTCGCTTGCCAGCGTCATGACTATGGTCGGCGCTCACGTTGTCGTCTGCACGCCGTCGGAGCTGACCCTGCCCGATTGGGCCATCCTCGAGATCAGGCAGCTGGCCGCGGCCAATGGCGGCAAGGCCGAGTTTCTCACCGACCCCTCCGAGGCGGTCAAGGAAGCAGACTTCCTCTATACCGATGTCTGGTTCAGCATGGGCCAGCAGCGGGTGCCGGAAAAGAGCCGGCAGCTCGAGCCCTTTCAGATCAACGCCGATCTGCTGGCGCAGGCCGGCCCCGATTGCCGCGTCATGCATTGCCTGCCGGCGCACCGGGGCGAGGAGATCAGCGCTGAAGTCATCGACGGGCCTCGTTCCATCGTCTTCCCGCAGGCCGAGAACCGCCTGCATGTTCAGAAGGAACTGCTGAAAAAACTTATGAACAGATGAGGAAGCGGGTCGATGCGAAAGCGTGACCGCCAGCAGCTGATAAGGAATCTCATCAATCAGCAGCAGCTGTCGACCCAGTCGGAGCTGGTGGCGGCGCTGGAAAAGCAGGGCTGCCCGGTAACACAGGCAACGGTTTCCCGGGACATGCGTGAACTGGGTGTGCAAAAGGGTACCGGCCGCGACGGCCGGGTCAGGTATATCATTCCGCCGCCGCGCGTGCGGCGCGATCCGGGGCAGGTGCTGGCCAGGCTGCTGCGCGAAACCGGCGCCACGGTCCGCTCGGCGCAGAATCTGGTGGTAGTGCGCTCCGAACCAGGCACGGCGCCCACGGTAGGCCTGGCGATTGACGACATGGAGCGGGACGACATCATCGGCACTGTGGCCGGTGACGACACGGTGCTGCTGGTTCTTACCGATACGGCCGTGGCCCGCCGCGTGCAAAAGATTCTGGAAGATATGATCCAGGGAAATGAACAGGAATTGACATGAATACAAATTCTGACAGAGTCGTCCTCGCTTATTCCGGCGGGCTTGACACTTCGGTGATGATCGCCTGGCTCAAGGAGAACTACGGGCTCGACGCTATCGCCGTGCTCGTCGACGCCGGCCGGGCGTCGGGGCTGGAGGCGCTACGCCAGAAGGCGCTCGACGTCGGCGCCGCCGAGGCCGTCGTCATTGACGCCAGGGATGAATTCGCGCGCGATTTCATCCTGCCGGCGCTGGCGGCCAATGCCCTTTACGAGGAAAAATACGTGCTCGTCAGCGCCCTGTCGCGGCCCCTGATCTGCAAGAAGCTGGTCGAAGCCGCCGGCTCTCATGGCGCCGGCACCATCGCCCACGGCTGCACCGCCAAGGGCAACGATCAGGTGCGTTTCGACCTGGGGATACGTTCGCTTGCGCCATCGCTCGACATCCTGGCGCCGGCGCGGGAGTGGAACATGACCCGTGAGCAGGCGATGGAATACGCTGCGGAGCGCGGCATTCCCGTTCCTCTTAAAAAAGACAGCCCCTACAGCATCGATGAGAACCTCTGGGGCCGCGCCGTGGAGTGCGGTCCGCTCGAGGATCCCTGGCTGGAGCCTCCCGAAGATGCTTTTGCGGTCACGGTGGCGCCGTCGGCTGCCCCGGACGAACCGGCATACGCGGAAATCGGCTTTGAAGCCGGGGCGCCGGTTGCGCTAGATGGCAAAAAACTGCCGCTGGTGGAGCTGATCGATGCGGTTGACGCGCTGGCGGGTTCTCACGGCTTCGGCCGGGTCGACATGATCGAGAACCGTCTGGTGGGAATCAAGTCGAGGGAGGTCTACGAGACTCCGGGGGCGCTGGCGCTGATCCAGGCGCACCGGGAGCTCGAGGACATGACCCTGCCCCGGGAGCTGCTTCATTTCAAGCGCCCCCTGGAGCAGAAGTTCGCCGTCATGACCTACAACGGCGGCTGGTACGATCCGCTGATGGACGCCTTGCGGGCCTTCATGGCGGAGACGCAGAAACGCGTCACCGGGGTCGTGCGCCTGAAGTTCTTCAAGGGCTCCTGCATCGTCGCCGGGCGCAAGTCGCCCAATTCGCTCTATGATTTCGGGTTGGCCACTTACGGCGGCGAGGACGCCTTCAGCCATGACGCGGCGAAGGGATTTTGCGAGCTCTGGGGCCTGCCGCTCGAGGTTTGGGCCAGAAAGAATAAGCCAAAAAAGGATTGATCAACCCGTCCACAACGATGAGCGAGACGCCATGAACGACCAAAACGATAAATTCTGGTCTGGACGTTTCGAGCAGCCGCCGCACGAGCTGTTCGAGCAGCTCAATGCATCCATCAGCTTCGACTGGCGGCTGGCGCCCTATGACATCCAGGGCTCCCTGGCCCACGGACGCATGCTGGCGGAGATCGGCGTTCTGAGCGGAGAAGAATTCACCCTGATCGAGGACGGCCTCGGACAGGTGATGACCGAGTTCGCCCGCGGCGAGTTCAATCTCGATATCGCCGACGAGGACATCCACACGGCCATCGAGAAGCGGCTGATCGAGCTGATCGGCGAGGCCGGCAAGAAACTGCACACCGCCCGCAGCCGCAACGATCAGGTGGCCACCGGCCTGGCCCTTTATATGCAGGACCAGATCCGGCAGCACCTTGCCGACGTTACCGGCCTGCTCGAGGCCATCCTGGATAAAGCGGCGGCTGGCCAAGCGGTTATCCTGCCGGGATACACACATCTGCAGCGGGCTCAACCAGTGCTGCTGGCTCATCACCTTCTGGCATATTTCGAGATGTTTTCACGCGATTACGTGCGCTTGTGGCGGGCGCTGGATGCCGCCATGGTGATGCCGCTGGGCGCCGGCGCCCTGGCGGGCGTGAACTATCCCATAAACCGGGAACATACCGCGGCCGAGCTCGGCTTCGAGCGCCCCGGCTCCAATTCCATGGACGATGTTTCCAACCGCGATTTCGCTCTGGATTATCTGGGTGCGGCGTCGAACCTGAGCGTGCATCTCTCGCGTCTGGCGGCTGAGCTGATCCTCTGGACCACGTCCGAGTTCGGCTTTGCCGAGATCGCCGACGCTTTCACCTCGGGATCGAGCATTATGCCGCAAAAAAAGAATGCCGACGCCTGCGAGCTGATACGGGCGCGTGCGGCAAAGGTTGCGGCCAACCACATGGGCCTGACCAGCCTGCTCACGGGCCTGCCGCTCGCATATAACAAGGATATGCAGGAAGACAAGCTGTACGTTTTCGATACCGTCGAAACACTCACGGTTACCATTCCGGCGATGTCAGGGATGATCGCGACCCTGACTATCAACGAAGAGCGCATGCTGGCTGCTGCGGAAGAGAGTTTCGCCCTGGCCACCGACATCGCCGATTACCTGGTCGACAAGGGCCTGGCCTTTCGCGATGCCCATCGCGTCGTCGGCGAACTGGTGAGGAAATGCATTGCCGAAAACAAAAAGCTCGGCGACATATCGCTGGAGGAGCTGCGGTCGGCCGCGCCGGAGTTTGACGGCTCCTATTACGGGGTCATCGATCTGCAGGCGGCTGTCGCCCGCAAGGATTCCTACGGCGGCACCTCGCCCAAGCAGGTGGCCGCCCAGCTCACCGCCGCCCGCGAGCGCCTCGACAGCATGCTGGAGGCCATGGAGGAGTCAGCCTAGCCGCCTCGATCCATCCGTGCCCAGGTACCGGAAACATGCGACCCAAGATTCTGCCAAAATCTTTTTATAACCGCAGCGTCCACACGGTGGCGCCGGAATTGATCGGGTGCCTGATCCTCCACGACGGTGTCGGCGGCATCATCGTGGAGACCGAGGCTTATGACAGGGAAGACCCCGCCTGCCATGCCGCCGCCGGCATGACCGGGCGCAACCGGGTCATGTTTGGCCCCCCGGGCAGGGCCTATGTATACTTCACGTACGGAATGCACCACCTCCTCAATATCGTTTGCGAGGAGGATGGTGAGCCGGCCGGTGTGCTGTTGAGGGCGCTGGAGCCCACGGATGGCATCGAAGAAATGCGCCGGCGGCGGGCGCCCGTGCATGATCTGCACGACTTGACCGACGGCCCGGGAAAACTGGCCCAGGCGCTGGGCGTAGATCTGCGACAGTACGGGCTGCCGGTCTACCGCGGCGAACTCAAGATTTACGCCCGGCAGGTAGATTGGCAAAAACCAAGAATAATAGCAACACCACGGATTGGCATCAGGGTGGGCACCAGGCGCAAATGGCGTTACTGCGCCGCTGACAGCAGGTTCCTGTCCAGGAAATTATCTGCGAAAGGAGCGGGACAGTGAAACTCGAGGAAATTTACAAACTCGCGGTGACGATGGGAATCAAGGCTGACCCAAGGGGCAGGCGTTCCGTGGACAAGCTGCTGGGCAGGGAAAAGGAAGCTTACGAAAAGTTCTCCGCGGAGGAAAAGGAAGATTACGATACCGACCGGCTGACCAATCCGTTTGCCGATACCCGCGTGCTTAACGGCGACGGCGGCACCGACGTCCGCTCCCTTATCGCCGGGATCGACATGGAAGCACAGGAAGTTTTGATGGCCGACCGTCTGCGGGAAAAGGGCCGCAAGATCGACCTGGTACTGGCGCACCATCCCGAGGGCAAGGCGCTGGCGTCATTGTCGGAAGTCATGGCAGTGCAGGCCGACATCTGGCACAAGGCAGGAGTGCCCATCAATGTAGCCGAAGCCGTGCTCGAGGGCAGGATGAGCGAAGTCATGCGCCTGATGTTGCCGCTGAACCATCAGCGCCCGGTTCAGGCGGCGCAGCTTCTGGATTTCCCCCTGATGTGCGTGCACACTCCCTGCGATAACCTCGTCACCAGCCACCTGCAGAAACATTTCGACCGCAAGGGCGACGAACTCACTCTCAAGGAAGTGCGCGACGAGCTGCTCAAATATCCCGAATACAA
>JAJZQT010000007.1:3672-7950 GCA_021803005.1 Actinomycetes bacterium | reverse complement strand
GGATTCATTCCCGACGGGCGGCTCATTCCCAGGCAGGCGGCTGGTTGTCGTCGGGAGGCTGTACGGAACCCGGCGGGCCGGCGACGAAGATAGCCGCCCGGTTGACACCCTGATTCAATTTGGTACCGGCTTTGGGAGCCTGGTCGACGACGGTGTCCGCGGGCCGGGAGGGATCGGACCGGTAACCTATGTCCGTTTCCAGGCCCATCGCCTTCATCGTTTTCCACGCATCCGCAAACTTCATTCCCACCAGATTCGGCATCGTCACTACCTGCGCCTTGTGCAGCGTACACTTTTCCGTGGGCGCGTGTCCGGGGAAGAAGCTGCGCGTCTCCTTGTGCGGGCACCAGGGGTTGGCGATCTGGCCGGTATCGGTGCAGATCACCATGTTTTGCAGATCGGAGTTCGGCGGTTTGACGAAATCATGCTGCTCGACACCGTCAAGAGCCGCCGTCATGTAAGAGTTCCATATCTGCGCCGGCCAGGCGCCGCCGGTAACGCGAACGCCGCGGATGTCAGCCATGGAGGTGCGCTGCCCGGGGTAGCCGATCCAGACAGTGGTGACCAGGTCGGGCGTGTAGCCGGAGAACCAGGCGTCATCAAAATCTTCCGTGGTGCCGCTCTTGCCGGCGCAGGGCCGCCCCAGGTTGCTCCACTTGCCGGTCCCATGCATGGCCACCTGCTTGAGGGTGTTATTGACCCAGTAGGAGATCACGGGATCGATGACCGCGGTTCCCACCGGCTGATTCACGTCGACTATATGGCCTTCGGCATCAGTCACTTTGAATATGGAGATGGGATCGCCCCCGTTGCCCAAATAATCGACGCTGCCGGATACACGGATGCCGCCGTTGTCGAAAGTGCCGTAGGCGGAAGCCAGCTCCAATGGGGTCACGCCGTTGTCGAGGCCGCCCAGGGCTATGGCCGGCTGGGCGCTGAATGAAGTCTTGATCCCTGCCTTGTGGGCCATGTCGGCCACGTCGCCGGGGCCGATCCGCATCATCAGCTCGGCATAAACCGAATTGTCCGAGTAGACGGTGGCCTTTTCGAGGCTGATCTTGCCGAGGTACAGGTCATCAAAATTCCTCACGTTCCAGACCGAATCCGGGCCGCCGAGGTTGAAATGCTTGGGCTCGGAAACAAAGGGCGTGCCCGGTGAAATGCCCTTGCTCATGGCGGTCGCCAGCACGAAGGGCTTGAAGGCGGAGCCCGGCTGCCGGTGTCCCTGGGTGGCGACGTTGAATTTCTGCTGGCTGAAATTGCTGCCGCCGACCATGGCTCTTATATAGCTCGTGCCCGGTTCCAGCGATACCAGGGCCGCGCTGGGGTCGCCGGGCTGGTTCAGCACCGATCCCACAGCTGACTCGGGCGCGGCCTGCCTGCCCAGGTCGAGCGTCGTGTAGACCCTTAAGCCGCCCTCGAAGGTGGTGCGCGTGCCATAACGCGCGATGAGCTGCTCTTTTACATACTCTATGAAATATGGTGCAATCTTGTTTTCGGGACCGGCCTCAAATGGTTGCGCGGGCAGCGGCGTCGCGACGGCGTCGTCATGCTCCTCCTGGCTGATCATTTCATGATCCCGCATCTTGGCCAGGACCAGGTTCCTGCGGGCCAGCGCCGCGTCGGGCTCGGTATAGGGAGAGAACATGGTTGGAGATTTCGGGATCGCCGCCAGCAGCGCGCATTCGGGCAGGGTCAGATCGGAAGCGTTCTTGTTGAAGTAGGTCATCGCCGCCACCTGCAGGCCGTAGGCGCTGTTGCCAAAGTAGATGGTGTTCAGGTACTCGCTGATGATCTTGTCCTTTGACCAGCGCTGCTCCAGCTCGTAGGCGTAGATCGCCTCCTTGAGCTTGCGGTTGATGGTGGGGTCGTTGGAGACGTAGGTGTTCTTGATGTACTGCTGAGTTATGGTGCTGCCGCCTTCGACGAGCCTGCCCTCGGAGAAATTGGTGACGACGGCCCGGATGACGCCGATGGGATCGAATCCCTGGTGTTCGTAGAAGCGGTCGTCCTCGATCACGACCAGGGCCAGTTTCATCTGCTGTGGGATATCATCAGGCTGCAGGACGATGCGGTTCTCGCCGGTGTTTAACACGGCAATCAGGTTGGGGGTGGGGCTGGAGTCGAAGATGAGCGTGTCATTGGTGGCCTGGTACTCCTGCTCCCTGTCCAGGGAAGGCAGGTTCTCACTGGCGGAGCTGACCGCGCGCGATATGGCCGGGGAGGCCGCCATCAACATCAGCAAAACCAGGGCGAGTACGGCTCTTGCCCGCGGAAAGCTCCCCCGTCGCGCTCTTCTCTGGCGGCTGTTGTAACTCATGCCGAGCTATACCTCCGACCTTCAGGACTCCTGATGCACGGGCGGCCGCTGCCCTGCGCCTCTATCCCGAGGAAAGTTCCCGTAAAACTTGGCTACAAATTATACCAGCAATTCAGGTCCCCAATTAAAGGGACACATTACTTAATTCATAGTTTTAGGGACACATTAGTTTTAGGGACACATTACTAAATTCACAATTACGGGGACACATTGCTTTAATGTGGATACGTAATAAAATGATGAAACGTAAACACACGGAGCGTCGTTTTGACGGAAAATGACATCAAGCCAACACTTTTCCCGACCAGGCAGGACTGGCGTGACTGGCTGGAAAAAAATCACGACCGGGAAGAAGAGATCTGGCTCCTGTACTACAAGAAACACACCGGCAAGGAGTCGGTGACGTATGAAGACGCCGTCGAGGAGGCCATCTGCTTCGGCTGGATCGACAGCCGCGTGCAAACGATCGATGCCGACAGCTACGCGCAGAAATTCACGCGGCGCAAGAAAAACAGTACCTGGTCGGAAAGCAACAAGGAGAGGGTCGTAAAAATGATCGAGCAGGGCTGTATGACCGAGGCGGGCATTGCCGCCGTCCGGGAAGCCAAAAAGGGAGGGCATTGGGACGAGCTGGTTCCCGTCGATAACCTGGAGGTACCTCCCGAGTTGGAAGCGGCGCTGGCGGCAAATCCGAAAGCCGCCTCAAACTTCGAAGCTTTCAACTCTTCGCAAAAGAAACAGTATCTCTGGTGGGTCCACAGTGCCAAGACCGGGTCGACCCGCAAGAAGAGGATCAAGATGACCGTGAAGCGCGCGGCCATGAACAAGCAGTGGGAGGGCTGACCGAGTGGCTTCCTTATGTTTATAAAGGCTGCGTTTCAGGTATACGTCTCCAGTTTCCAATTCTGGCTCCCCATCGGTTTCCAATCTCACATCAAATAAAGCGGAGCGCCGATCGCCGCACCCAGAGTCGATGAGCAACTCTTCCCACAAGACCGTGCAAGACCGTGGAAGATCGTGAAAGACGCCAAGGACAACCTGACAAAGCAGTATTCGCTGGCAACGGCTATCTCCGGAGCCGTAGCTGCTTTTCTGGGTGCGTCGGCTTTTTTGGGTTGGGCGTCTGATATTCGATTGTTAACTGGCGCTTTCGGGAGTGAAATCCCCATGGCTCCAAATACGGCCCTGAAATTTATCCTCTTGGGAACCTGCCTTGCCGCTTTCTCATTGCGTCCGTCGAACCGGTTGATCATCTGGTTTGCGCGAGCTGTGGTTGTCGTGGTTGCAATTTTAAGCGTGCTGACGCTGATCCAGTTCCTGATCGGCGTTAACTGGGGGATAGACAGCCTCATTTTCCACACCGAGCGGCAGACCGGCGAAATATCGGAAGGCCGCACCTCGCCTCTGACGGCGTTGTGCTTTCTGGCCGCCGCCGCCTCCTTCTCGATCAGCCTTCTTCCCGATAAGATTCGCTGGTGGAAAAACCTCGCTGCGATCATGGCGGTCGCAGTCCTGTTTTTGGGGCTGGTTTTTTCCGTTGGCTATCTCTACGGCACCCCGATGCTTTACGGTGGAACCTTTGTTCCCCTGGCTATGCCGACGGCGGCGGCCTTTATCTTTCTTGGCCTGGGTCTACTGCTGGCAGAAGGAAGGGAATCGTGGCCGCTAAAGCTCTTTTCCGGCGATTTCCTGCGCGCCCAGCTGCTGCGGGTCTTTTTGCCCCTGGCGGCGATAGTGGTGATAGGCGAAGGCTGGATAATGAGCGCTGTCATCCGCAATCAGTCCGACTTCAATCCGGCGTTGCTTTCATCGCTCACGGCGGTGTTTATCCTTGCCGGAGTCGGTGTGGCAATAGCCTGGCTCGCGAAAGACATCGGCGGTTCCGTCGATCGCGCCCACGCTGAGCGCTTGCTGGCCGAGGAGAATCTCAGAAAGGCGAATGCATACAACCGCAGTCT
>JAJZQT010000007.1:0-3572 GCA_021803005.1 Actinomycetes bacterium | reverse complement strand
ATTCGGGCGGGAAGATCATCGGCCTCCGCGGCACTGCCCAGAACATCACCGAGCGGAAAATGACAGAGGAGGCGTTGCAACGGTCCAACAGGGCCCTGAAAGTGCTGAGCGAGTGCAATCAGGTTCTGGTGCGCTCACAGGATGAGTCCCGCTTGCTCAAACAGGTCTGTGACATTCTTGTAGATGTCGGCGGTTACCGTTTTGCCTGGGTGGGGATCGCCAGGAAAGACGAGCAGCGCACCGTCGATCCTGTGGCGCACGCCGGCTACGAAGCCGGTTATCTCGAGAACGCCAGCATCACCTGGGCCGACAATGAAAGGGGAAGGGGACCGACCGGCAGGGCCATCAGGGAGCGCCGCCCAGTGGTCGGCCGGGACATCGCCCGTAACCAGGGTTTTGAGCCGTGGCGAGCCGATGCGCTCGAGCGCGGCTATCGATCCTCAATAGCTTTGCCGCTGGTAACTGACGGGGAAGTCATCGGTTCGCTACAGGTCTATTCAGGGGAGCCGGAAGCCTTCAATGACGACGAGGTCAGACTGCTCGTCGAAATGACCAACGACATCGCCTATGGTGTCAAGTCGTTGCGTCTAGGCAAACATCACGAGCTGGCGGAGAAGGCGCTCATCGACAGCGAGGCCAAGTACCGCAACCTGTTCGAGGAATCAAAGGACGCCGTCTTCATATGCACTCCCGAGGGCAGGATCACGGATTTGAACCCGGCGGGGATTGAACTGTTTGGATTCCAGTCGAAGGAGGAGCTTCAGAAGGTTGAAGCGGACAGCCAGGCTTACGTGAGCTCCGAGAGTTGGGCTGATTTCCGCAAGACGATCGAAGAGAAAGGATTTGTCAAGGATTATGAACTTAGGCTTCAGAACCGGCAGGGCAAGGAGCTCATCGTGCTGGCCAGCGCCACAACCGCCGGCAGCAACGGCGGCAATTCCGTTTTTTTCACCGGCATCCTGCATGACATGACCGAGCGCCTGCGGCTCGAGGAGCAGCTTTACCGGGCCCAGAGACTGGAAAGCGTGGGACGGCTTGCCGGCGGCATCGCGCATGATTTCAACAACTTCCTGACAGCTGTCAAAGGGTATATCGACCTGGCGCTCACGGAGCTGCCGAAGGACAGTCCTGCCGGTGAGGATCTCGTCGAGGCGGGCAGGTCAGCCGAGAGGGCAGCCGGCCTGACCAGGCAGCTGCTGATCTTCAGCCGCCGTGAATCCATGAACCTGAAGCCCCTGGATCTGAACATCACGGTGAAGGAAATGCTGAAGATGCTGGATCAGATCATTGGTGAGCGGTACCAAATCGTTACCGTCCTCGATGATTCCCTGGGCCGCATCAACGCTGATGCCGGCCATATCGAACAGGTAATAATGAATCTGGTGGTAAATGCGCGGGACGCGATGGAGGCAACCGGGGGCAGGATCTACATCAGCACGGAGAATACCGTGATTGGTGAGGAATATGCGGAGAGTAAGGATGCGGCGCCGGGCAACTACGTGGTATTGACCGTCCGCGACACCGGCTATGGCATGGATGAGGAAGCCCGGTTACATATATTCGAACCATTCTTCTCAAAAAAACCGGGCATGGAAAGCACCGGCCTGGGGCTGTCCCTGGTTTACGGGATCACCAAACAACACGGCGGCTGGATCGATGTCGAAAGCGCTCCGGATAAAGGAGCTACATTCAGGATCTTTTTTCCGGAGGTCTCCTCGAAGACAAGCGTCCCCGCCGGCGGGGAGGAAATCACGGGCGACCTGAGGGGCAATGGCGAGCGCCTGCTGATAGTCGAGGATGAAGAGCAGGTGAGAAAATTCATCGTGACGCTCCTGGAAAGAAACGGCTATGAAGTCACCGAGGCAGCCACAGCTGAAGAGGCGCTCGAGCGGTTCAATAAAGAGAAGGGACACTTCGACCTTGTCTGCAGTGATGTGGTCCTTCCCGGAGAGGATGGAGTCTGGCTTGCTGAAAGACTTTCCGGCCAAAACCCCGAAATCCCCATTCTTCTCGCCAGCGGCTACAATCATCCCGCCGAGCAGCGGGCCATCAGCGAAGACGGACTGAATTTCATATCAAAACCTTACTCAAGGAATGATTTGCTGGCGCGGATCAAAGAGCTGATCACGAAAGACTAAGGGCCGGGCGCAAGCATCGGCTCTTATCTGGTATTATTGGCAACGTTATGGCTGTGGAACCAGGAATCATCTCCCTCCTCACCAAGGGCTGCGTCGAATCGCTGCCGGATGGCGGGCTGGAAAAAAAACTGGAAGAGGCTGCCGGCAGCGGCCGTCAGCTGCGGGTTAAGCTCGGCGTCGATCCCACGGCGCCGGATATCCATCTGGGCCATACCGTCGTCCTCTCGAAGCTGCGCCAGTTTCAGGACCAGGGCCACCGGGCCGTACTCATCATCGGCGACTACACCGCCCGCATCGGCGATCCCAGCGGCGTCTCCAAGACACGGCCGCAACTTTCAGCCGGGGCGATCGAAGCCAACGCCCAGACCTATCAGGAGCAGGCCTGGAAAGTGCTCGACCAGGACCCTTCCAGGCTCGAAGTTCGCCGTAACAGCGAGTGGCTGGCGCCGATGCGGCTCGAGGACATCTTCAAGCTGATGTCGGCGTCGACTGTGGCGCGGATCCTCGAGCGCGACGACTTCGCCAACCGCTTCAATGAGAACCGCGCCATCTCCATGCTCGAAACTCTGTATCCACTGCTGCAGGGATACGATTCGGTCGCCATCGACGCTGACATCGAGCTGGGGGGCACCGACCAGAAGTTCAACATGCTGATGGGGCGCGTGGTCCAGGAATATTACGGGAAGCCGCGGCAGGTGGTGTTGACCAACGAGATTCTTCCGGGTACCGACGGCGTCGACCGCATGAGCAAGTCGGTGGGCAATTACATCGGAGTGGACGAGCCCGCCGACGAGATCTTCGGCAAGGTCATGAGCATCCCGGACACGGCCATGATCACCTATTACAGGCTTTTGACTTCCCGCACGGTTGAGGAAATCGAATCGATCGAGCACGGGCTCAGTGATGGCTCGCTGCATCCACGGGACCAGAAAGCCGCGCTCGCGCGCGAACTGGTGGCGCGCTTCCACGATGAAACCGCAGCCGCCACCGCCGAGAACCATTTCAACGAGCTGTTTCGCGACAAGAGACTGACCGTCGATGCGGCGCTGGTCGAATGCCGCCTCGAGCCCGGCGATGACGAAAACGGCTTTGCCTATCTGCCCAAACTGCTCGAACGGTGGTTCGGGCTCACCCGCAGCGAGGCCCGGCGCCGTATCCGTCAAGGGGGAGTCTCCATCGCCGACCGCCAGGTCCTGTCGGAAAAGATATCCATCACAGGCCTCGCGGAATCCACCATCAAGGTCGGCAAATCGGTCAAGTTCCACGGCATCATCAAGAGCGCGGGCTGAACGGGTCAGCCTGGGCGCGGCATCATGGCGGATGCTGAGATTCCGTTGAAAGCGTAGACTGGCATCATGAATTTTCCCTTCTTTCATATCGACGCCTTCACTTCCAAAATCTTTGCCGGAAATCCGGCGGGAGTGTGCTTTCTGG
>JAJZQT010000075.1 GCA_021803005.1 Actinomycetes bacterium | reverse complement strand
ATCATCGTCTGCCGCTCGCCGCGCCACATGAACAAGAACCTGCGGGAAAAGATCGCGCTGCTGTGCGACATCGACGTCGAAGCCGTGGTCACTGCGGTCGACGCCCCCGACATCTACATGGTGCCGCTGATGCTGCGCGAGGAAGGCCTCGACGAGCTGGTCATCAGCAAACTCGGCATCGAGGCCGGCGAGCCGGATCTGGCCGACTGGCAAGACCTGGTGGACAGGATCAATTCCTGCAAGCACAAGGTGCGCATCGCCCTCGTTGGCAAATATGTACAGTTGTGGGATGCCTACATGAGCGTCATCCAGGCCCTGAAGAACGCCGCGGTCTTCCATGACCGCGAGCTGGAGCTGGTCTGGGTGGATTCTGAAGACGTCTCGCCGATGCTGGTGGAATCGCAGTTGCGCGGCGTCGATGGCATCCTCATCCCCGGCGGTTTCGGGCCGCGGGCCATCGAGGGCAAGATCCAGGCGGTCACCTACGCCCGCGAGAACAACATCCCCTTCCTGGGAATCTGCCTGGGGATGCAGTGCGCCGTGGTCGAATACGCCCGCAACGTCGCCGGCATGCCGGGAGCCAACAGCTCCGAGTTCGACCAGAGCACGCCTTATCCGGTCATCGATCTGCTGCCCGAGCAGAAGGACGTCGAAGCCATGGGCGGCACCATGCGGCTCGGTTCCTATCCCTGCAAGCTTTCCCGTTCGGGCAAGGCGCCCAAGTCTTATGGCGAGCGCACCATCCACGAGCGACATCGCCACCGCTACGAGGTCAACAACGCGCTGCGGCCCAAGCTGGTCGAGGCCGGCATGAAGATCAGCGGCACGTCTCCGGACAAGCGGCTGGTGGAGATCATCGAGCTTCCCGACCATCCCTGGTTCGTCGCCACCCAGTTCCATCCCGAATTCAAGTCGCGGCCGACCCGCCCGCATCCGCTGTTCCGCGACTTCGTCGGGGCGGCCACGGAACTGGCGAAGGAACGTGAATTGCATGGCGGCAGCGCCGGCCAGGCCGCCGGCGAGGCAATAGGGCAGAACACAGGACATAACGCCGGCCAGGCCGCGGGGCGCAGCGCTGACGGGCAGGTAGAGGAATCCGGGACGGCCACTAAAGAGCTGATCGATGAGGCAAGATAGCCTGGTCTCAGCAGACCCCCTGGTAACTCTGTTCCTGGAGCTTGCCCGCATCCCCAGCCCCAGCGGCCACGAACGCGCCGTGGTCGATTTCCTGCTGACGCGCCTGCGCGGACTCGGCCTCGAGGTTGAGGAGGAAGATCCCCTCTACCCTGACAGCAGGTCAAGCGCCGGCAACCTTTACTGCCGCCTCGATGGCGATGTGCCGGGCGTGCCCATCCTGCTTTCAGCCCACACCGACACGGTTCCTTCCGAGGATGAAGCGCTACCCGATCCGGTTCTGGATGAAGGCGTTATCCGCAGCGGCAGCCGAGCTGTGCTGGGCGCCGACGACAAGGCGGCGCTGGCGGCCATCGTCTACGTTGTGGAAAGGATTATCCACGATAAAATTACCCACGCCGGCATCGAACTGCTGCTCACGGTCGGCGAGGAGGGCGGCCTCAGGGGGGCCAAGGCCAGCTCGTTGGAAAAAGTCGTCTCGCGGTGTGGTTTCTGCCTCGATTGCACCGGCCCCGTCGGCGGCGTAATCGTGCGCTCGCCCTCACAGAAGACAGTGCAGGCGACATTTTTAGGCAGGTCCGCGCACGCCGGCGTCGTGCCCGAGCAGGGGCGGAGCGCCGTGGCGGCGGCGGCCAAGGCGGTGGCGGCCATGAAGCTGGGGCGCCTCGATGACGAGACGACCGCGAACGTCGGCGTCATCAAGGGCGGGGAGGCCGTCAACGTGGTGCCCGACCGCTGCGTTATCGAGGGCGAGGCCCGCAGCCACGACCACAGCAAACTCGAAACGCAGGTAGCACATATGATTGAAGCTATCAACCTGGCCGCGGCCGAGGAAGAAGTCGATGTCGAGCTGACGGTGACCGACGAGTTCCAGGGATTTGATTTCTCCAAGGGCGGGCAGCCGATCGAGCTGGCCGAGAAAGCTTTCGGGCGCATGGGGCTGGAGACCAGGCGCATATCGACCGGGGGCGGCAGCGACGTTAATGTCTTTAACCTCAAGGGACTGCCATGTGTCAACCTGGCGACCGGCATGGAGAAGGTCCACACGCCCGACGAATACATAACCGCCGAGTCGCTTCACCGGATGTATGATTTCCTCATGGAGCTGATGGCGGTCGCACGGGACCGGCAACCTTGAAAAACAGGATTCTTTCCTCTGAATATGCCTACGAGGGGCGCATCATCAAGCTGCGCCTCGACCAGGTGGCGCTTGCCGACGGCAGGCTGACGCTGCGCGAGGTCATGGAACATCCGGGAGCGGCGGTCATCGTTCCCGTCGACAGCGACGGCGTGGTGCACCTGGTGAGGCAGTACCGCGACGCCATCGGCAAGGAGCTGCTGGAGCTTCCTGCAGGCAAGCTCAAGCCCGGGGAGGACCCGGCTGACTGCGCCCGGCGCGAGCTGCAGGAAGAGCTGGGCCTGATCGCCGGCAGGCTCACGCATCTGAAAAGCTTTTATTCCTCGCCCGGTTTCTGTGATGAGATACTGCACGTGTTCCTGGCGGAGGATCTCGCCTGGGAAACAGAAGCGGGCGAACACGAGGAATTCATCGAGCCCGGGCAGCGGCCGCTGGAGCCTCTGGCCGCCCTGCTCGAAGAATTTGAAGACGGAAAGTCGCTCATCGGCGTCATGCTGGCGCAGCGCGAGCTCGCCGGACGCTGATGAGTCGAAGGCGCGGCGCGCTCGCCAAGCGCGGACACACATGCCGCGGCGCAGTGCTGGATGGTTTACCGTAACGCCATACAGGAATAATCACACCAAAAGGAGACCAGCTTGATAATCGGCGTGCCATCAGAAGTCGAAGTCGACGAATACCGCGTGGCGGTCACGCCTGCCGGCGTGCGTGAGCTAGTCAGCGCCGGGCACACCGTCATGATCCAGAAGGGGGCCGGCGATGGCAGCAAGCTCCCCGACGCCGCTTACGCCGAGCAGGGAGCGCGCATCGTCGACGGCGTCGAGCAGCTCTTCGTCGAGGCCGAGATGATCGTCAAGGTCAAGGATCCCTCTCCCAGGGAAGTAAAACTGCTGAGGCCGGAGCAGACCATCTTTTCCTTCCTGCATCTGGCGCCACAGGCCGAGCTCGCCCGCCAGCTGATGGAAACCGGAGCCACCTGCATCGCCTACGAGACCGTCGAGCAGAACGGGCGCCTGCCGCTGCTCACTCCCATGAGCGAGATCGCCGGCCGCATGGCGGCGCAGGTGGGGGCGTATTTTCTCGAGAAGATGATTGGCGGCCGCGGTATTCTCCTCGGCGGCGTCGCCGGGGTGCCGCCGGCAAAGGTCGTGATCCTGGGCTCCGGCATCGTCGGCGCCCACGCCGCCAAGATCACCGCCGGCATGCTGGCGAACGTGGTCGTCCTGGACAATGACCTGGAGCGCCTGCGCTCGCTGCAGGGATACGTCTCGGGAAGGCTGACAACCGTCATGTCGACGGCGCTGGCCATCGAAGAGCATGTATCGACCGCGGACCTGGTCATCGGCGCCGTTCTCATACCCGGCGCCACGGCGCCCAAGCTGATCAGCGAAAAACTCGTCGAGGCGATGGTCCCGCATTCGGTCATCGTCGATGTCTCGATCGACCAGGGCGGCTGCGCCGAGACTTCCCACATGACCACGCACAGCGAGCCCACCTACATGGTCCATGACGTCATCCATTATTGCGTCGGCAACATCCCCGGGGCCGTTCCCATCACCTCGACCTTCGCGCTCGCCAACGCCACGCTTCCGTATATCTTCGAGATCGCCGGCGCGGGCGTCACCGCCGCCATCCGCGGCAACGACGGGCTGGCCAAGGGCGTCAACGTCATGGAGGGCAAGATCACCAACCGGGCGGTGGCTGATTCCGTGGGGCTGCCATTCTACCGGCTATCGAGCATCATCCCCTTCAGAATGTCAGATTCTGACCAGTTTTCCGTTTCCTGACGCGCGCAGCCGTTAATTAAAATATTTATGCCAAAAAAAGGAGCAATGGTGCCAGACAGCGAATCTAGAGGCCATGGATCAGCTTGAAACACGAGATGCTGACGAACCAGTCCAAGCCTCCGGACCCCAAACGGATACCCAGCCGGATACCCAGCCGGATGCTCATCCGGTTACACCCGACCATCTCATGGAAGAGTTCCTGGCCTACCTGCAGTTCGAACGCGGCCTGGCCGACAATACCGTCTCCTCTTACCGGCAGGACCTGTCCCAGTTCCGGATTTTCATGGAAGGCCGCGGCCTGGGGCCTCTGGACGCGACCACGCCGCTGATCCGTGATTTCCTGGGCGCCCTTCAGGGCACGGAAGGAATACCCGCAAGCGCCACCATCGCCCGCAAGATCAGCGTCCTCAAGAGCTTTTATAAGTACCTTTGCCGCGAGAATATCGCCGGGACCAACCCGGTGGTGGGCATCAAGTCGCCCAAACAGGGCCACAAGCTGCCGACGGTACTGAATCTCGCCGAAGTGCAGATCTTGCTGCGGCAGCCAGCGGGTGGCGCCCCGGCGCCGCTGCGCGATGCCGCCATGCTCGAGCTACTCTACGGAGCCGGCCTCCGGGTCTCGGAGCTGACCGGCCTTTCCATTGGCGATGTCGACCTCGAGGGCGGATTCGTGCGCTGCCTGGGGAAGGGCTCCAGGGAGCGGATGATCCCCGTGGGCGAGCCGGCCTTGATGGCAATCCGCCGCTACCTGCAACAGGGGCGCCCCTTCCTGGGGGGGAAGGGGGCCAAGTCCGGCCATCTCTTCATCAACCGTTTCGGCCGGGGGCTCACCCGTCAGAGCGTCCACCGCATGCTCGTCGCCTATGCCCGCCAGGCCGAGATTCAGAAGACCGTCACTCCCCATACTTTAAGGCACAGCTTTGCCACCCATCTGCTGGCCGGAGGCGCCGACCTCCGCAGCGTCCAGGAGATGCTGGGGCATGCCGACGTCTCGACCACACAGATTTACACTCACCTCAGCCGGCAGAAGCTTCGCGATATCTATTTCGATTCGCATCCGCGGGCGAGGAAATCCACGGCAAAGGATCGATGATCAATCCCCTCTGGCTGCTCGGCCGCAAGCGGCTGCGCCGGCGGGTCCGCTGCCTGCTCATCACCCTGGACGGAGTCGGCTGCGGCGCCCTCCCCGACGCCGCCGGCTTCGGCGATGAAGGGGCCAACACCCTGGCGCACGTGGCCGAGGCCGCCGGCGGGCTGAAGCTGCCGAACCTGGGCGCGCTCGGACTCGGGAACATCCTGCCGCTGGCAGGCGTGCCGCCGGTGCCGCGTCCCCAGGCGCTCTTCGGCAAGCTCAAGGAATCTTCCCGCGGCAAGGACACCACGGTGGGCCACTGGGAGATCATGGGCGCCGTCAGCGCCAAGCCCTTCCCGGTATATCCGCACGGCTTCCCCGACGAGATAATCGAAGCCTTTGAAGCGGCCACCGGCAGGGGAGTGCTCGGCAACGAACCCGCCTCCGGCACCGAGATCATCGCCCGGCTCGGCGAGGAGCACATGCGAACCGGCAAGCTCATCGTCTACACCTCGGCCGACAGCGTCTTTCAGATCGCCGCCCACGAGGAAGTGGTGCCGCTGGAGCAGCTCTACGAATATTGCGGCCGGGCGCGGCAGATCCTGCGCGGAGAGAACGAAGTGGCGCGGGTCATCGCCCGGCCCTTCACCGGCAGCCCCGGCAACTTCACCCGCACGCCTCACCGGCGCGATTTTTCAGTGGTGCCGCCGCGAACCTACCTGAACATACTCTCCGAGATCGGCGTGCCGGTGCATGGCGTCGGCAAGATCTCCCAGATCTACGCCGGCTCCGGAGTCCGTTACGAGCACAAGACCAGCGGCAACGCCGACGGACTGGAGCGATCGATCTCGCTCATGCGCGAACTGGAAGAGGGCCTCGTCTTCACCAACCTGGTGGATTTCGACATGCTCTGGGGGCACCGCAACGACGCCGCCGGTTTCGCCGCCGGACTTCAGGCCGTCGACGCCGCCGTGCCCGAGCTGATTGCTTCCTGCGGCGAGAACGACCTGATGATCATCACCGCCGACCACGGCTGCGACCCGCTGTATCCGGGAACCGATCACACCAGGGAATACATACCGTTGCTGGCGAGGCTGGGCGGTGAGGTCTTCTCTCCCGGAGGCTCCCTGTTTGATACGGCTCCGGAGGAAAAGGGAGCCGGCGGCACCGGCAGGCAGCCGCGCGACCAGCCCTATGTGGGTGGATTCGCCGACGTCGGCGCCACGGTGTTCAGGTTCTTTACCGGTCCGCGCCTGGAGATCGCCGAAGCGCTAAAACTGGCGGGAAGGCCGTTCCTGGTGTCAGGGAAGGAGTGAAGCGGTCAGATGCGCGCGCGATTAATCATGAATCCGCGCGACGACCGGTCAGATGCCGGCGCCGGATCCGGCCCAGGGCGGCGTGGCCCCGGCCGGGGCGCAGCGGCTGTAGACAAAAGTGGCATCGGCCTGAAGGCCGTCGCCGGTTGTGGCTGACACCAGCGTTATCCCCCGGTCGAAATAGGGGGCGATGCAGACGAAGTATTGCGGCGGAGTCACCAGGGCGGTCGCCTGTCCCTGCGCGCCGGTCGCCCCCGAGCTCTCCAGTATTCTGAAACCAAACGGGTCGGAAAGATGCCACTTGACCGGCTTGCCGGCCACCGGATTGCCGCTGCCATCCTTGAGTGTCGCCGTGAACAGCCTGGGGCCGTACCGCCGGTCGGTGGGCAATCCCAGCCCTTCCAGCTCCGGCGGCGCCAGCGGGCAGCCCTCGTTGGCCCACGCCAGCGGCGGCTCGATAGAAAACTGCGGCGAGGACACCGGCTGTGGCGGCACCGGGGCGCAGATTACCTTGATCCGGCTGTGGAAACTGCCGACGCCGGCGGGGACCATGAACTGCAATCTGATGTTTCCGGAAGCGGCCTGGGGGATCTCGCCCAGGTCGATCGGCAGCGGCGTCTCGACGGATACGCCCTGGCTTGCCTCAACCTGGGCTATCCGCAGCTGGCAGGGAACGCAGCCGCCGGTGTTCTGCAGGTTTTCGTCAACCGTCAGGCGGTGTTCGATGTAATCGTTGTAGCTGAACCAGTAAGCCTGCGGAGCCGTTTCGGCGACCTCCGGGTCACACGGCGTCGTGGAGGCAAAGGCGACGGCCTGGAACGAAAAAATCGCCACCAGCGTCAAGGCCAAAAAGGCTAACGCCGGCAACGAATTACCTGCAAAAAGTGTATATCTCATGCTGTTCTTCATACGCATATATACCCGGTTAACACACCCAAAGCCGACCCAGCTGCCCCCGATATGGCTCAGGGGGGCCGGACCGGCTCTTCTAGTGTGTGACCCCCAGCTTCTAACCCCTCGAATGGAAAGGCCCACTTGCCGGATATATCGTTCGATCCGGCATTGTCCAGGTGTTGAGAGTACCATAAATTGAGGCTGCAGTCTATACTGAATGAGAATGATTTCACCGGTCGACATCATCCAGCGCAAGCGCGACGGCGGCGAGCATTCATCGCGGGAACTGGAAGAATTCATCGCCGCTTTCATGGCCGGAAAGGTGGCCGACTACCAGATGTCCGCCTGGCTGATGGCGGCGCTGCTCAGGGGCCTCACTCTCCAGGAAACTCTGGCGCTCACCGACGCCCTGCTGGCCTCGGGGACGCGCCTCGATCTCGCCGATCTCGGCCATCCCGTCGTCGACAAGCACAGCACCGGCGGCGTCGGCGACAAGGTAACCATGGTTCTGGGGCCGCTGATGGCTTCCTGCGGCGCTATCTTCGGCAAGATGTCCGGACGCGGCCTCGGCCATACCGGCGGCACCATCGACAAGCTGGAATCGATCCCCGGTTTCCTCACCACCATGGACGCCGCCGCCTTCAAGCGGCAGCTCACCGACATCGGTATCTGCGTCGCCGGACAGAGCAGCGACCTGGCCCCCGCGGACGACCGCATCTACGCCCTGCGCGACGTCACCGCCACGGTTGAGTCCAATCCCCTGATCGCTGCCAGCATCGTCAGCAAGAAGCTGGCCGGGGGCGCCGGAGCCGTCGTCTTCGACATCAAGGTCGGCAGCGGTTCGTTCTTCAAGACCAAAGGTCATGCACATGGTGTCGAGCATTTGATGAAGGTAGTAGGGGAGAGGCGCGGGCTGGCCGTGGAGACGGTTATGAGCTCGATGGAGCAGCCGCTGGGCCACGCCGTCGGCAATTCGCTCGAAGTGCTGGAGGCCGCGGCGGCGCTCGCCGGCAAGGGGCCGTCCGACCTTG
>JAJZQT010000074.1 GCA_021803005.1 Actinomycetes bacterium | reverse complement strand
GCTGACGTCGCGCTCCGCCTTGCCGAAATCCAGCGATTGCCGGTCGACGCGGTGATCGAGTATGTCGTTGAGGGAATAAACAGCGAAGTTTCCGGCGGTAGCGGCCATCAGGCCCAAAGCCATCACCGGCGCCGCGGGCAGTCCGCCGATGGCGAGGATGGCCCCCATGGCAGGTTGAGAAAGCGACAGAAATGTGTGCTTTCCGCGCGCCAGGTCGTAAAAAAGTCCCGGATACTCTATGACGGCGATCTCCGGCATGGCCTATGTATACCAAGCCTTGAGAAATAGTAAACGCGGCAGGTCATTACGCCAAAAGGCACACGTGAAAGCAGCTCCCGGGCCCCATTTACCCGTCTTCCCGATGTTTATGAAAGAAACAGCCGGGAAGGAAACCAGCAGATTGGTTTACCGCCAAGAGGGGTGATGCAGATGAAGAAGCAACGCATGGTTTTTGGAATCGTTCTCGCCGCGGCATCGCTGCTGGCGCTCTCCGCATGTGGAGGAACCAGCACGACCAGCGCGCCGGCGACAACGTCGGCCGCGTCTTCAACGACCGCATCCAGCGTTCCGGATTTTTCCAGGCTGGGATTTCCGGCCGTTCTTGGTAGCAAGGATCTGACACCAGGTCAGGAAGACACCGTCATGGCGGGGCCGTATGTGTTCCAGATACCTGCCAACGCTTTCGCTGATCCCGTCAAGTTCGAAGTGCTCAGCGGTGACCCCACAGCTTACAACTCAAAGATACCGGCTGGTTTGACCACGATCCTGGCTTTTGCCCTGAGGGTGACTGACAAGAACACAAATCAGCGGATTGGCAAGTTCCAGAACCCCATCACGATGATTGCGAGCAACAAGAATCTTACCGCTCAAAGCCTTTATTACAACGTCTCCACCGATGGTACGGTTATGGAAAGTCCGGGCGGAACGGCAAAGGCGGGAGAGCTTGACCATCCGGTCTCGGGAGCGACGGTCGCCTGGATCCTGACCTCGCCGTCAGCGGCCGCGGGTGGCGGCACGTCGGCGGGCGGAGGGACGACGACTCCCAGCGCTCCGTCAGGCGGCTCCGGGTATTAGGAGAAAATAGGCAGCGCACTTTCAGGCCGTTCGGGTCTCTACCCGCCCGCCTTCTTTCTCAGGACGCGGTAATCGCCCTCGCGGCGGGTCAGCCCGGCGCGGTCGAAATATTCCAGCAGCGCCTGGGCGAACTTGCGGCTGATGTCGAGCATGTCGCGGAATTCCGCCAGGGTGATCTGGCCCTGGTCATGGCAACGGTCGATGACCACCTTGCGTGCTATGGCGACAGGCTCGGCGGCATAATACAGATCGGGCTTGACCTTGACGGCGCGTTCTTCCTCGACCAGCAGCTTGAGCACCAGCCTGAAATCCTGATCGCCGGTGCGGGCGCCGGCGGCAGCGGCCAGGTCGCCGAGCGACGGCGGCGCCATGCCGGCGGCTTCCAGCCGGGAGGCGATCTCTTCCATCATGGCAAGCTGCGAGTCGGAAAGTCTTGCCACCGCCGAAGCCAGCGCATAACGCTGATCTTTTACCGTCACCTGTCCCGCCTGGACGACACCGGCCAGCAGCGCCTGGAAGGACCGGTCGGCCGCGGGCATCCCCACGCTCCTGGCGATCTCCTCGGCGCTGAGGCTGGGATCGGCGGGGTTGGATTGCTGCCGCGCTTCCAGCGTCGACTGCAGCCGCAAGCTGAAATCGTTGATGGAGTGCGCCGCAAAGAAGACGGAACTGCCTGTGGCGCCGGCCGTGAGAGCGACCTCCGGGTCGGCCAGGGCCGTTTCCAGATCGCGGTCGGAAAGCATGCCGGTGGCGGCAAAATCTTCCCGGGTCAATCCCGCCGGGATCGCCTCGTCCAGCAGCAGCGCCACGATCTCGCGCGGGCTTCCCTTCTCGAGGACCTCCAGCCGCCGCAGCTGGCTCTCGCCCTTGCCGTGCTTGTGTGGATGGGGATCGATGACGAGGCCGCCGCCGATCGTGGTAACGGGCGTTAGCGACCGGATGATGAAACGGTCGCCGCGCGCCGGCAGAATCTTTGTCTTCAGGCGCACCTGCGCGTAGCAGCTTTCCCCCGGCGCCAGGCGGTCGCGGTCGGCGAACATCAGCTTGGCGGTCGCGTCGGCCGTGCCGTGATGGAAGCGCACCTGGGCGCCGTACTTGAGCGCCTGGGGCGCACTCTGTAACAAAGTCACCCGCGCGTCAACCATGTACGTCGGCGTCAGGCCCTCGCCCTTCACCACCATCTGGCCCCGGTGCAGCCGGTCCTTGTCGATGCCGGAAAGATTTATGGCCACGCGGTAGCCGGCCTCGGCGCACTCGACGCTGTGATCGTGCACCTGGACGGTGCGGGCGCGCGACGGCAGGTCGTCGGGCATCAGCCGCAGGCTGTCCTCGGCGCAGATGCGCCCGGACCAGAGCGTGCCGGTGACCACGGTGCCAATACCCTTCAAAGTAAACACCCTGTCAACCGGAAGGCGCGCGATGCCTTCTCCGGCCACATGCGCCTCCTGGGCGCGGCTGGCGGCTTCCTCCAGAACGCCCAGGAGCAGCGGCAGGCCCTCGCCGGTCTTGGAGCTGACGCCGACGACGGGCGCGTCCCTGTAGGGAGTGGTTGACAGGAAGTCCTCGATGTCAGCCTCGACCAGCTCGATCATCTCGGCGTCGGCGAGGTCGGTCTTGGTGAGGGCGACCACGCCCTGGGGGATGCCGAGCATCTCGATGATGGCCATGTGCTCGCGGGTCTGCGGCATGACGCCGTCATCGGCGGCGACCACCAGCAGGAAGATGTCGATGCCGGATGCGCCGGCGACCATGTTGCGCACGAAGCGCTCGTGCCCGGGAACGTCGACCACGCTCAGGGTTGTCCCGGAGGGAAGCTCGAGCTCGGCGTAACCGAGTTCGATGGAGATGCCGCGCTCCTTCTCTTCAGCGAGGCGGTCGGTGTCGGTGCCGGTGAGCGCCTTGATCAGCGCCGTCTTGCCGTGGTCGATGTGGCCGGCGGTGCCGAGGACGAGGTGGCGCCCAGAGTTCAAATCTGTCGCCCAGAGTTCAAATCTGTCGCCCGGAGTTCATCTCAAGCGCCTGCGAAAGCGCTGCGATGACGGCCCCAACCTGTCCCGGCAGCACCGTTCTTGCGTCGAGCAGCAGCCGCTCCTTGTGGATGCGCCCGATAACGGGCGGATCGGTCTCGCGCAGCCGGGCGGCGAGGTCGTCGACGGTGATGGCCGTGGGAATCACCGAACAGACCCAGGAGTCAAGCTCGAGCAGGGGCAGGGCGCCGCCGCCCACCTTGGATGTGGCCTGCTCGACGCCGATTGCGGCGGCGGCGCCCATCGAACCTTCCGCGCCCGCCGCGCCCTCCAAAACTTTTCTCAACCCCGCCGCCATCTCTTCGGCCCGGGCCCGCAGCGCCGCGTCCGGTTCGCTTAGCATGCGCAGCGTCGGAATCCGCGTCAGCGCTTCCTCGGGCTTCAAATATAGTGACAGCGTCGCCTGCAGCGCCGCCAGCGTCATCTTGTCCACGCGCATGGCGCGCGCCATCGGGTGCGCTTTCATCTGCTCGATGAATTCGTTCCTGCCGACGATGATCCCCGCCTGGGGGCCGCCCAGAAGTTTGTCGCCGCTAAAAGTGATCACGTCGGCCCCGGCGGCGAGGCTGTCATGCACGGAGGGTTCGCTGCCCAGCGCCGGCAGCTCCGCCAGCACGCCGCTGCCGAGGTCGTCGACGACGATCACTCCACGCTCGTGCCCCAGCCCGGCCAGCTCGCTGATGCCGACCTCGGCGGTGAAACCGACCACCTTGTAGTTGCTCGTGTGCACGTGCAGCAGCATGGCGGTGTCGGGTCCGATCGCTTTCTCGTAATCGGCGAGCTTGGTCTTGTTGGTGGTCCCGACTTCGACCAGACGGGCCGAGCTCGAGGCCATGATATCGGGAATGCGGAAAGAGCCGCCGATCTCGATCAGCTCGCCGCGGGAGACGATGACCTCGCGGCCGCTGCCGAAAACGCTCAGGGCCAGCAGCACCGCTGCGGCGTTGTTGTTGACCACCAGCGCGTTCTCGGCGCCGGTGAGGGCGACGATGATACGGGTGATGTGGTCATGACGCGAGCCGCGCTTCCCCGCTTCAAGGTTGTATTCCAGATTGGAATAGGAAGCCGCCGCCTCGACGACCGCCTCGATCGCCTCCGGCGCCAGCACCGAGCGGCCCAGGTTGGTGTGGACTACCACTCCTGTGGCATTTATCAACGGCTTGAGGCTGGGCTCGAAGATCCTGGCCGCCGTTTCCGCGACGGCGCCGCCGAGCGGCCCCGGACCGAGATCGTCGGGATCGATTTCCTTGCCGGCGAGAATGTCCCGGCGCAGCCGCTCGATGACCGAGCGCGCCGATCCCACCACGAAGCCGCGTCCGAACTGCGCGATGATGTCAACCAGCCCGGGCGCCTCGACCAGTTCCTCGACGGAGGGCAGAGCCCTCAGGAGGTCCTGCTGCTTCCTGCCCGGTGCGTTCTTGCCCGGCACGTTTAGCCCCCCAAAACCTTTTCGATGGCCGCGGAATCGGTTTCAAGAAGGTGGACTACCTGGTTAAGTTGCGCCAGCGACTGGCCGTCGAGATTGCCTTCCCGGTACTCCTCCTCGATGCTGTTGAACCGGTTGCGCAGGTCGCTGGTATGGGTGATGAATCTGGCGATGACTTCCTTCATCGAATCGATCAGGTCTTCATTACACATGCACGGCTCCGTTTCTGTTGTGTGGACATGTTTGATTTTGAGCGGATCCCGGAATCTAACTCTAATCGGCGCCAGTCCGGCTGTAAAGCGGCCCGCCCGATGACAAACCTCTCCCGCCCGGATGGAAATTTACAAAATTTTACCTTGCTCTTACAATTGAATCGCCGTAGGATGTAAACAGTACCGGCCAGCAGGTGCGAGAGCTGTCCGATATCATCGGTGCCACATGATGAAAAAGCCAACCCACGCAATACCAACAGGCCAAATAGGAAGCCGCCCATGAGCAGACCGCTATCGGGGGCTGGCGTTTCCAACCACTCCGGCGAATGCCGGGTAGACCTGCATCTTCATTCCCGTTATTCCAGGGAATCAGACCTCTGGATCCTGAGGCAGGCCGGGATCAGGGAAAGCAATACCGACCCTGAAACCGCTTACCAGAATGCCAGGAAGCGGGGAATGACCTATTTCACCCTCACCGATCACAACACCATCGAAGGCGCGCTGACGCTCACCCACCACCCGGATTTCTTCATCAGTGAAGAAGTGACCACTTATTTCCCCGGGGAAGATGTGAAGCTGCACGTGCTGGCGCTGGGCATCACCGAGGCGCAGCACCACGAGATCCAGAAGATCAGGCGCAACCTCTACGATCTGGTCGATTACCTCAAGCGGCAAGACATCCTGTACGTGCTGGCGCATCCGCTCACCCGCCTCGGCGGCGAGCTGGCTCCCCATCACGTCGAACGGCTGATGCTGCTTTTCCCCATCTGGGAAGTGCACAACGGCTCGACTCTGGAGCGGGAGAACACCCTGTCGCGCCGGCTGGCCGAGTCGTGCACGCCCGAAAAGCTTGCCGGGCTAGCCGAAAAGTATAACCTCGAGCCGCGGCATGCGGGCCACATTACCTTTACCGCCGGCTCTGACGATCATGGCGGGTTTGACATGGGAAGCGCTTTCACGATCACCGAAGGCGCGGACGGCATCGACGGTTTCCTCAGCGAGGTCAAGGCGGGCCGTAGCCGCATCGGCGGCGCCCATGGCAGCACCCTCAAGCTGGCGCATACGATGCTGGGGCTGCTGGAGCAGGGCGCCAAGGAAAAGCGGGTTAAGGGGCTCAGCCTTCTGGGGCAGGCCCGCGCCGGCCGCAAGTGGCTGGGGCTGCTCTCCCTGGCCGTTGGCGCCGACAGCACCCGTGGCATCCTCGCCAAGGTCATGGCCGACCGCGACCTGCGCCGGGCGGTCAAGCCGCTCATGTCTTCCGGAAGCGGCGCCGGCGGGGGCGACGAGTATCACGAGCAGCTCTTCTCGCTGGTGAAGACTTCCTGGACCGCCGGGATGCGCAAGACGCTGTCGGGGGTGTCAGAGCTCACACTCTTCAATTTCATCCAGAATCTCGACACCATCGGGCGCCTGGTCGCCCTGCAGGCATTGCTCTTGCCGCATTCCCTGGCGGCGAACTATCACAGCCGGCAGCGGCATTTCCTGCGGCGGCTGAGCGCACAGATGCTTCCGGACCTGCCGACCGCGGAGGCTCCCTGGCCCAAGGTGGCGCTGTTCACCGACACCCTTGACCAGGTCAACGGCATCACCAGCATCCTGCGGCGCCTCGACGAGCATTGTGAGGCCGGCGACCTGCCGCTGGAGATAATCACCTGCGGTGAAAGCGGCAGTGGTGGAAGTGGCAGTGGCGGCGCCATTAACGGCGACAGCGGCCGCATCACCCGTTTCCCGGCTGTATCTTCCCTGAATCTTCCCGATTTCGGCGGCCTCGACATGCACGTGCCGCCGATCCACGACATCGTCCGTTACTGCGAGGAGAAGGGATTCGACCTTATCCACGCGGCGACGCCGGGTCCGCTGGGGCTGGTAGCTTTTCTGGTCTCCCGCATCCTGCAGGTGCCGTTCGTGGCCAGCTATCACACCGATGTTCCCCGCTGTATCGGCCGTCTCACCGACGACAAGCTCAACGAGGAGGTCGCCTGGACCTATATCTGCTGGTTCTACCAGCGCTGCGACCTGACCTTCGTGCCTTCCGCCTGGAGCAGCCGCGACCTGGCCTGCCACGGCCTCGACCAGCGCAAGATGGCTGTGCTTTACCAGGGCATCGACGCCGACCGGTTCTCGCCGGCGTTTCGCTCCGATGAGTGGCGCCGTTTCTTGAGCGGCGCTGACGCGGACGGCGAGTGCGGGGGCGATGACGCGGACACCGGCGCTGATGCCACGGAGAAAAAGATTTTGCTGTTCGTTGGCCGCATGTCGGCGGAAAAGGACCTGCGCTTCCTGGCCGAATGTCACCGGGAACTGGCAGCCCGCCGCTCCGATGTGCATCTGGCCATGGTCGGCGACGGCCCCATGCGCGCCGAACTCGAGGAGCTGCTCGGCGACAGCGCTACTTTCACCGGCTGGCTCAAGGGCGAGGACCTGGCGGCGGCTTACGCTTCAGCGGACATCTTTGTCTTCCCGAGCTCGGTCGACACCGCCGGCCAGGTTATCCTGGAGGCTCAGGCTTCGGGCCTGCCGGTAGTCGTCTGTTCCGAAGGCGGGGCCTCCGAGAGCATCACGCCGGGAATGACCGGCCTGACTTCCCCCAGCCGCAGCCGCTCGGGATTCCTGGGTCAGATCGAGCTGCTGCTCGACGACCGGGAAACGCGCCGGGCCATGTCGCAAGCGGCGCGGGAGCTGGCTGCCGCCCGTTCCTGGGACCAGATCTTTGCCAGCCAGTTCGCGTCTTACGCCGACCTGGTTACCTGGTGGCAGCACGATACCGACAATCGTTCCTCGGGCGGGGTCGAGACCAGCGCCGAGCCCGCCGGCTCGCTGTTTGAGACCTTTGCCAAGATCGAAAGGGAGCGCCCTGTCAGACATCCCGAAGACGCCAGCTCTCTTCCTCTTCGCCCACCACGATGACGAGTTCTTCATTGCCGCGGCCATGCGCCGCATGGCAGCGGCGCACCTGCCGCTGGCTGCTGCCTGGCTGACCCGCGGCGGGCTGCACGGCGAGCGGCGGGAAGCTGAATCACGACGGGCGATGAAGCTGATCGGCGTCGAACCATGCAACCAGTTCTTCTTCCGGCTGCCCGACGGCAGGGTACTTGACTTCATGGATGATATTGTCGAGCGGCTGGAACGCCTGGCGGCCGAGCTGCGGCCCCAATCGATCTTCGTGCCGGCTTTCGAGGGAGGGCATCCCGATCACGACGGGGCGCAGCTGGCGGCGGTAGCGGCGTTGCGTAATTTTCGGGCCGAGGCGCCCGGCGGGGATGCCGGCGGTGACGATGGCTCGGTCCATTTCATCAACCCGATCCTGTATGAATTTCCCCTCTACAATCGCGCCGGCGCCCGGATCCTCAAGGTGGGGCAGTTCATTCCCGGAACAACGCCGGCCGGGCAGACGCCGCTGAAGCTCCAGGACCGCCTGCTGAAGCGCAAGCTGGTGGATAACTTCCCCAGCCAGAGAGCCATCCTCTGGCCGCTTACGGGCCTCAGGGGCGGGCCGATGATGGTCCACGTAAAAGGGGAGCCGTACCGGCGGGTGCCGCGCGATCGCGATTACACCATCCGCCCGCATCCGGGGCGCCTGGCGTACGAGTATTACACGGCGTGGCGTTTCGGGGATTTTGCGGAAGTCGCGGCGAGGTTGATGAAAGG
>JAJZQT010000073.1:6197-8436 GCA_021803005.1 Actinomycetes bacterium | reverse complement strand
TTCAGAGGCCTGTTCGGTCTGGAAGAATTCCTGGTATTTCCAGGGGACAGCTATGTGTTGCTGGCGCTCGCCGCTTTTGACTATTTCTATTGTGGTTACCCCTTCCTCAGCGGTTTTATCAGTGAAATGAAAGCGGGCAGGCCCGGCATGATGACCCTGATCGCCGTGGCCATCACGGTTGCGTTTGTCTATAGCGCCGCTGTCGTCCTGGGCCTTTCAGGGATGATCTTTTTCTGGGAACTGGTGACCCTGATCGACATCATGCTTCTGGGGCACTGGATCGAAATGAGATCGGTGATGGGAGCGTCGATGGCGCTCGAGGAGCTCGCGCGGCTGATGCCCGCCGACGCTCACAGGCTGGCTCCGGACGGCTCCGTGACCGACGTGCCGCTTGCCGAACTCAACGTTAGCGACAGGGTGCTGGTGCGTCCCGGTGAAAAAATGCCCGTCGACGGCGCCGTCGTCGACGGTGAAACCTCGGCCAACGAGGCCATGCTCACCGGTGAATCCAGGCCGGTTGTCAAAAAACCCGGCCATGATGTCATCGGCGGCTCGATCAACGGTGAAGGCTCGGTCACGGTCGAGGTCAGGAGACTGGGCAGCGATTCCTTCCTCTCACAGGTCATCGAACTGGTGCGCCAGGCACAGGAGAGCAAGTCGCGGACGCAGGATCTGGCAAACCGCGCCGCACTCTGGCTCACGATCATAGCCTTGTCGGGCGGAGCTGCAACCATGGCCGCCTGGATGTTATTTTCCAGTCAGGGCTTTGCGTTTTCGCTAGAGCGCACGGTCACGGTGATGGTCATCACCTGTCCTCATGCCCTGGGCCTGGCGGTGCCCCTGGTCGTTGCCGTCTCCACGGCGCTGGGCGCGAAAAGCGGGCTGCTGATCAGGAACCGCACGGCTTTTGAGAGGGCCAGGGAGACCCAGGCTGTTGTTTTTGACAAGACCGGCACGCTCACCGAGGGGAAGTTCGGCGTTACCGACACTCTGCTCATCGACGGAGATCTGACCGAAGACGAACTCCTGACCTATGCCGCCTCGCTGGAATCACGCTCGGAGCATCCGATCGCCCGGGGGATCGCGGCGTCGGCAACCGGCACTTATGAGGTTGAGGGCTTCAGGGCCATTCCCGGGAAGGGGGCTGAGGCGGTCGTGAAGGGGCGCCATGTCAAAGTCGTAAGCCCCGGTTACCTGCGGGAACAGGGGCTCGCGGTCGACGACCCCAGGATCGCCGCCCTGGCCGCCCAGGGGAAGACCGTTGTCTTTGTTGTTCTCGACGACAAGGTTGTGGGAGCGATAGCCCTGGCGGATATCATCAGGCCCGAGTCGCGTCAGGCGGTTGCCCGGCTTAAGACGATGGGCATCAGATGCATGATGCTCACCGGCGACAACGAGCAGGTGGCGGCCTGGGTCGCGGCGGAAACGGGGCTGGATGAGTACTTCGCCGGCGTCCTGCCCCAGGACAAGGCCGCCAGGGTCAGGGAGATCCAGTCAAGGGGGCTGGTAGTAGCAATGACCGGCGACGGTGTCAACGACGCGCCCGCCCTGGCGCAGGCGGACGTCGGCATCGCCATCGGCGCCGGCACCGAAGTGGCCATCGAGGCGGCCGACATCATTCTCGTTAAAAGCGATCCGCGCGACCTGATCGCCATGATGGATCTGACCAGATCCACATACAGAAAAATGGTGCAGAACCTGGCCTGGGCGACCGGCTACAACGCCTTTGCCATCCCCCTGGCCGCCGGTGTGCTCTATCCCTTGGGAATAATCCTCAGCCCGGCCCTGGGCGCGGCGCTGATGTCGCTAAGCACCGTGATCGTTGCCGTCAACGCCAGACTGCTCAAGCCCGCGGCATATGATCGCGAGAGCCGGGATACGATCGCGGGAGCCGGCATGCGCACCTTCACACGCACATGATAACCAGCGCCGGCATATTGATGTACCGCTTCCGTGACCGGGACATCGAAGTGCTGCTGGTCCATCCCGGAGGCCCGTACTGGGCAAAAAAAGATTCGGGAGCCTGGTCGATTCCGAAGGGCGAGTACACCGGCGAAGAGGATCCGTTGGCTGCCGCCAGGCGCGAGTTCCGGGAAGAAACAGGCGTTGACGCTGACGGGGAATTCCTCGAGCTGACTCCTCTGAAGCAGCGGAGCGGCAAGGTCGTAGCCTGCTGGGCGGTCGAGGGAGACCTCGACGCCGGCGCTATCGTGAGCAACCTGTTCGAGATGCAGTGGCC
>JAJZQT010000073.1:0-6097 GCA_021803005.1 Actinomycetes bacterium | reverse complement strand
ACGCATAAGATAGTGCCGGACCTCGACGGCGAACCCGCTAAGACCGGTTTCACGCGGCCCTGCATAATAACCGGGGAATTCCCAGGTTTGAATCCTCGTTTTTCTTCATATAATAAAACGTATCCTTTTAAACGGGACCATTCAGGTCCTGATTTTGGAGACATTGTTACTCCCGACTCAAGGCAAGGAGATGGCCGGAAATGGACGTTATGACCCTGAGCAGGCTGCAATTCGCCGTCACCAGTATGTTTCACTTTATTTTTGTGCCGCTGACGCTGGGCCTGTCGCTGATGGTTGCCTACATGGAGACGCGCTACGTCAGGACCCACAACGAGATGTACCTGCGAATGACAAAATTCTGGGGCAAACTTTTTCTCATAAATTTCGCCCTGGGAATCGTCACCGGCATCACCCTCGAATTCCAGTTCGGAATGAACTGGTCGGAATATTCCAAATACGTCGGTGACATCTTCGGGGCGCCGCTTGCCATTGAAGCCACGGTGGCGTTTTTCCTTGAGTCGACGTTTATCGGCCTGTGGATCTTCGGCTGGAACCGCGTCTCCCCGGTGTTGCATGCACTAGCCATCTGGGTGGTCGCGATCGCGACAAACATTTCGGCTCTGTGGATCCTGCTGGCCAACGGCTGGATGCAGAACCCGGTCGGTTACGTGCTCAACAACGGACGCGCCGAGATGGTCGACTTCATGGCCATGGTGACAAATCCCAGCGGGCTGCTCAAGTTCGGCCACACCGTGCTTTCCGGCTACGTGGTCGCGGCCTTTTTCGTCATGGGCATTGCCGCCTGGCATCTGCTGCGGCAAAGCAATATCCAGCTGTTCAAGACTTCATTCAAGTATGCCGCCATCTTCGGCCTGGTGGCCTCCTTTGGAGTGGCCATCTTCGGCGATTTGTCAGCCAGCCGGGTGGCTGAGGTGCAACCGGCGAAGTTCGCCGCCATGGAATCGGTCTGGGACACCGGCAGCGGCCAGGATTACAACCTGATTCAGATCCCGGATACCGCGAACCAGACCAACGCGGTACAAACTCTGGGCATTCCCAAATTTCTCAGCTTCCTGGCCACGCGCAATTTTAACGGCCAGGTTGTCGGCCTCAACGATATTCCCGTCGACGAGCGGCCGCCCATTTGGGCCACCTTTGTCAATTTCCGCCTGATGGTCCTGCTGGGGATGGTCTTCGCCGTGTTGACCGTCATCGCCACCATCAAGGCGTGGCGCGACCGGCTGGTGCGCAGCCGCAAGTTCCTCTGGATCATGTTGTATGCGCTGCCGTTTCCTTACATCGCTACCCAGTTGGGATGGATGGTGGCGGAAATTGGCAGGCAACCATGGATTGTCTATGGTGTGCTGAAGACCGCGAATGCAGGCTCTCCCGCGGTCTCGCTGGCGCAGGTGGCCTCGTCCCTCATTGCCTTCACCGTTGTCTACGGACTGCTGGCCGTCGTCGACGTCTACCTGCTCTTCAAGGTCGCCCGCCAGGGGCCCGACGGCGATGTGACCAGCATGATAAAACCGGCAAATCTGCAGGGGGGCTTGAGATGAATTACCAGGCTACATGGTTCGTCCTTTGGAGTGTGCTCTGGGCGGTTTACTTCGCGCTGGACGGTTTCGATCTCGGGGCGGGGATGCTGCAGCGTTTCGTCAGCCGCAGCGATGAGGACCGGCGGCTGGTTATGAACACGATGGGACCCGTCTGGAACGGCAACGAGGTCTGGCTGCTAACGGCGGGCGGCGCCACTTTCGCGGCCTTTCCCGCGGTATACGCTTCCATGTTCAGCTTTCTGTATTCGGCCCTGCTGATTCTGCTTTTCGCCCTGATCTTCCGCGGCGTGTCCTTCGAGTTCCGGGGCAAGCGTGAAAGCGCTTCCTGGCGTGGCGGCTGGGACCTGGCGCTGCTGCTCGGCAGCTTTGTGCCGGCGCTGCTCTTCGGGGTCGCCTTTGGCAACATCTTCGAGGGTCTCAACTTTGACGCCGGCGGCTGGCAGGGCTCGCTCCTGGGTTTGCTTAACCCTTACGGCTTGTTGACGGGAATCCTGTTTGTATTATTGTTTATCGAACACGGGGCGTTGTGGCTTGCGGTAAAGACCGCCGGCGGTGTCGCCGAGCGGGCGGCGTGGATTGCCGGTCGCGCCTGGTACGCGCTGCTTGCCGTGGCGGTTGCGTTTCTGATCTACACCAATTACGCGACCAGCCTCTACGACAACTATCGCAACCAGATACTCTGGGGAGTCGTGCCACTGATAGCGGTGCTGGCGCTGCTTGGCGTCAAGCTGCTTGCCCGCGCCGGCCGTTACTTGTGGGCATTCTACGCGTCGGCGCTGACCATTATGACGGTAGTGTTCACCGGTGTCATCGGGCTGTATCCCAACCTTATCCCTTCGCGCGTGGACTCCGCTTTCAACCTGACCATCTATAACTCATCCTCGAGCGCCTACACCCTGCGCATCATGACGATCGTGGCGGTAATTTTCGTGCCGATCGTGATCATTTATCAGCTGTGGGTGTACAGGATCTTCCGGGAGCAGATGGCTGGCGGCGAACTGACCTCCGGCCAGGAAGATGTGTATTAAAGAAGCCCCGCCAGGCGGCCTGACTGCGGCGTTAAGCTCCGCCAAGTGGCCTAAACCACTTCGAACGGGCGCATCATCTCGTTGTCTTCGTGTTCCAGGATATGGCAGTGGTAAACGTATGACGCCGGGCGCGCAGCGCCGTCCGGCAGTGAGAAGGGCGCCACGATCCTGAGGATTTCCGACGGCATTGCCAGTGCTGTGTCTTTCCAGCCGGCCGACTCCGGGGGCGGCGCCACCGCCGGGCCGGTCACGTACTGGTTCGGGTCCGGCTTGGGGCCCTGCCCGGCGCGCCAGGCTTCCTTTGCATACCAGTAATTTATCTGGTCAAGAGGCTGACGGTTTAGAATCTGAAACTGGGTAAGATGCAGATGCAGCGGGTGCGCCTCTTCGGTAAGGTTGACAAATTCCCAGATTTCAGTAGTACCGTCCCGCGGTTGCTCCTCCACCGGGTCACGGAACAGTTTGTTGTTGATCTGCAGCTGCAGCCTGCCGGTGGCGCCTTCGATGTTTTCCAGGTTGATCACGCGGCTGGCGATCCCCGGGGTAGGGCTCAAGGCGGGCAGCGCCGGCAGCGCGAGCGACGCGGCCGCTGTGGTCGTGTCCTCGGACTGAAGACCCCTGCTTACCCGGATCTGCATCAGTTCACCGATCTGGGGTTGCGCGCCGCCGCCCGCGGGATAAGGCGCCGGAGCATCGTTCTTCAAAGTCAGGACGGTCCCCATCGGCAGCGCCGAAAAATCGATAATGATGTCAAAACGCTCGGCGGGGCTGATAAGGAACTTGCCGGCCGGAACGGCCGCCGGCAGCAGCCCGCCGTCACTGCCGATGACGTCAACGCCATGGGCGCTTCCCTGAATGTCGAACCAGAGGTTATAAGACCTGGCCTGGGAGCCGTTTAGCAGCCGCAGGCGGTAACGGCGCGGCTCGACTTCGAGATAGGGGTAGGCTTTGCCGTTCACCAGGGGAATGCTGCCCAGGAACATGGGAGTCCAGACCGGATGCTCGGCGGTCACGCCTTTAGTCGGATATGACAGCGAGCCGTCATCGTTAAAATCCCTGTCCTGGATCACCAGCGGGATTTCATAATCGCCCGCCGGGAGGCCGAGGCTATCCTCGACATCGTCGCGGATCAGATAAGGGCCCGCAAGCCCGGCGTAGACATTGAGCCGGGTGATGGCCATGGCGTGGTCGTGATACCACAACATGCACGACTGCTGTGAGTTCGGGTAGATGAAATCGCCTTCAACGAAACTGCTTCCGGTCTGGGAGGCGCCCGGCGTTGACCACGCATTTGGCAGACCGTCAAATTGTGGTAGAGTGTGTCCACCGTGCAGGTGAATCACGGTCCGAACGCCGGGCATGGTTGCCATGTTATCAAGCGTGGGGTCGATCGCGTCCTTCAGCAGATGGGTCCGGGGAAGGTCGTCGTTGATCCACTTGATTCTGACCGGGCGGTCGCGGCGGGCTTCGATCAGCGGCCCCGGCGTTCTTCCCTCGAAGCCCCAGACGGTCGTCGCCGGCAGCTGGCCGTGCATCTCCTGCTGAAACTCGGACATGCGGATTTCATAGTAATCCTGGCCTTCATATCTGCCTGTGTCCGGCTGAAGCCTGGCGGGAACCGGCAGCGGATCGATGTACCTGTCGATACCGGCGGCGTTCCTCGCCGTCCGGGTTGGCAATGTCGCGGTTTCCTGCCGCGCCTGACTGCCGCAACCGATCGTGAAAAGAGAAGGTATCATCACACCCAGGCCGGTAAAGGCGCCAAGCTCAAGAAACTTCCGCCGTGAAATCAGCTTCCCTTTTTCCTTCAAGTCTGTTCGAGGTCCCTTCGCAGGTCAGTGCAGTGTTTCCTGCCTTCATACCGCTTTTTTTATTCTCGCAAACCCGGCGGTGGTTTGAAAAAGCCGCATTGGGAAAGAAATGTGATATGACAACCGCGTCCGTCAAAGTCCTGCCGGTTTTTTTGATCATCGCCTCGATGATTGCTGTCTCCACATTGACGGCCGCGGTTTCGGGCTGTAACGGCTCCAACCAGGATCAAACCCGCACCTTCAACGACAGCATCTGCACCGAGGACCTCGATCAGACCGGAACCGAGTTCGTCACCAACAGCGACTTCACGGGAGGAACGGCTAACTGGCGGAAGGAAGAGCGCAGCGAAACCGGCACCAACTTTGTGACCGAAGACAGCAACACCGCCTGCGGTTTTGCCCTGTCATTCGTTCGTGAGAACTCCAACGGCGCCACCGGCCTCGTAGGGCTTGGGCAGGACTTGAGGATCGAGAAGACCCAGACGCCAAACGTCAAACTGCAGATGCTGTTGCGGATCGATTCCCAGCAGCTCACCTCCGACGGCTTCCTCGGCGGCGAGACCCCGGTCTTCATCTCCTTCAATTACGAGACCGCCACCGGCGATACCAAGTCGTACACCCAGGGTTTCATGGTTCGGGGCAGCCAGATCAACTATCCCGACCGCGACCAGGACATCATGCCCTCGTACTGGTCCCAGTACAACATCGATGACGTCTTTGGCAAGATGCCGGATGCCATGCGCATCACCAAGGTCACCATCGGTGGCAACGGCCAGGACTTCCACAGTTCCGTTGCTCTGGTTTCCCTGCGGGGAAAATGAACCCGCTGAAGGCGTGGCGGCCGCGAAGAGCGCCCCGGGCGGAAACCTCCTGCCATGGATTACTGTAAAGATTTCCCCGAGATCAACCGCCGCCTCTTCGAAATCGTTGCTTTCGACTGGGACGGCACCGCCGTTAAGAACCGGGAGGCCGGCGCCTCGGCGGTAACGACGCTCCTGGAAGAACTGCTTAAACTCGGCGTGAGGATCGCCGTGATCACGGGCACCAACTTCGACAACATCGACCGCCAGTTCAGCTCGCTTATCAAGGGCCCCCACAAGCAGAATCTGTATGTCTGCGCCAACCGGGGCTCGGAAGTCTTCGGCTTCAACCGCCGCTCGCGGCCGGTGCTGCGCTTCAGGCGCCGGGCCAAAGCCGCGGAGAACCGCCTGCTCGACCGGGTTGCGGAGGCGGTGAAGGCTGATATTGAGGCGAGCTCCAGCGCCCGGATCGGCATCGTCTACGACCGTCTCAACCGCCGCAAGATCGATCTCATCCCCGAATGGCAGAACCCTCCCAAGTCACGGATAGGCGAGCTTATCAAAAAGACCAACAGCCGTTTGCAGCGCGGCGGTTTCGAGCCGGGAATCCGCGGCGCCTACGAGCTCGCGGTTAAGCATGCCCGCGAACTGGGGATGACCGACGCCCGCATCACCAGCGACGTCAAACACATCGAGGTCGGGCTCACCGACAAGTCGGATTCGGTTAAATGGATACTGTCCGGGATAGCCGCCGAATGGAACATCCGCGAAGAAAACATCCTGATGCTGGGCGACGAGTTCGGCCCCATCGCCGGCTTCGAAGGCAGCGACTTCCACATGGTGCTGCCCGGCCATGAAGCCATAACCTATCTGTCCGTGGGCAAGGAGCCCAACGGCGT
>JAJZQT010000072.1:7122-8692 GCA_021803005.1 Actinomycetes bacterium | reverse complement strand
AAGTTCAGCGCCGGCAGCGCCTTGAAGCAGGCGGTAAAGTAGCAGTCACTCCGCCGCGGTAAAAAGCAGCATCCGATAATTTGAACTGGCAGGGGCGCGGGCTCGAAAGAGCCCGCGCCCCTTGCTATTGCCCGTATTTCATCCGGTAGTTTAAAACCGCGGCAGGCAGGACAAAAGCAGGCAACGGCAAAATCTATTGTAGAAGTAGGAACTCAAGCGATGGCATGTAATCCAAACATTATCGGGACCATGGATCTGACAGCGGCCGGGCGGGTTGTTCCCGCCGCCGGCCGGGCGGTAGTACCGACGGACAAAGCTGCAGATTGTTCCGCGGGCACGACTTTCTCATTGTCAGCTCGCAAGGCCTCACACCGGGAACAGGCCGTCATCGAGGTTCCGATTCTCGGGCTGCTCCTGCTCGTCTTCGCGGTTTCCCTGCTGGTGGCTCCCGATTTTCATATCCGGGGCACTGCCGTCAGCCTGCCGCTGGCGTACGGCTGCCCGTTGTTTACCCTGACCGGAATTCCCTGTCTGCTCTGCGGCATGACCCGCTCGTTCCTGGCGATGGGCGGCCTTGATTTCGGCCGGGCTTTTGCTTTTCATCCACTGGGCGCAATCCTCTTCGGTGTGCTGGCAGGCCTGGCGGCTACGATGGCCTGGTCGCTGGCCCGGGGCAGGCGCATAAAACTTTCAATCGAGCCGGAGCTGCGCCGCCGCCTGATCGCGGGCACGGCCTTGATACTGATTATCGCCTGGGTCGTCAAATTGGTCGTCTGGCGACGGACCGGGCTTATATAAAGGTTTGTTCCGCAGGCCAAATCCCTGACAGGAGGAGTAATGGACAATATCAATTATCTCGAAGCCGATGTCCGCCAGCGGAGCACGACCGACTGGCAGACCACTTTCTGGCCGACCTTTTTCCTGTCGATCATCACCTGCGGCATCTACTGGTTCTATGTTCTCTACAAGCTGCTTGAAAGGCGCGAGCAGCATTTCGAGCGCATGGTGTCGTTCCGCACCCATCTCATCGATGTGCTCAAGGAAAAAGCCGAGGCGGCCGGCAAGACCGCTGAGGTGCAGGCCGACCTCACCGAGCTGGAGGGAATGAATCTCGATGCCACCAACCGCGACCGCACCGGCGAGAAATCGCCGGTTCTGTGGCTGGTATTGAGCATCGTCGTTGGCGTCGTCGTCTACTACGTCTATTATTTCCTGAACGATGATTTCCGCGCCCACGAAGCCAACGAGCACGACTTCATGCTCAAGTCCAGCGAGGTCATGAACAAGCTCGGCATATCGACGGAGCAAATCATGACCCCCGTGGTAGTCCCCGAGCGCAAGTTCATCACCTTCCTGCTCCTGTCGATCATCACCTGCGGCATCTACGGAATCTACTGGATCTATACGCTGATCACGGACCCGAACTATCATTTTGACAATCACGGAATCTGGGAGCCGCAGGTCCTGGCCATGGTTCAGTCCTGAGGCGGCGCGGGGCCGCGCGTATGGGAGCCGATTGAATCGCGCTGAAGCGCCGCATTGTTCGATCGTTGCCGGCGTGCTAATCATC
>JAJZQT010000072.1:0-7022 GCA_021803005.1 Actinomycetes bacterium | reverse complement strand
TTCGCCCTGATGATGACGGTGAACCCCGGTTTTAGCGGCCAGAAGTTCATTGCCTCGGTGCTGTCCAAGATCGAACGGGCGCGGCATCTGCTTCCCCGGGAAGTCGCCATCGAGGTGGATGGAGGCGTCGCGGCCGATACCATCGAGGCGGTGCTTGATACCGGCGCCAATCTGTTTGTGGCAGGTTCCGCCGTCTTTGGCGCTGCCGACCCGGCTGGCGCGGCCCGCGGGCTCATGGGCGCCATGGCGGCGCGCGCTTCAGCGCAATAGGCCAGCTGGCAGCTTCACCGGGCAGCTTCAGCCGGCGACGAATCTTCCTGTGAAACTCTCCAGTCTTTCTGCTATTATTTGCCTGTATGGCCTGAGGGCCACGCGACAATTAAATAGCTGTTTATCAGCAATGTCTTCGGGGCGGGGTGGAATTCCCCACCGGCGGTAAGAGCCCGCGACCCTCTTTCGAGAGGCTGACCAGGTGCAAGTCCTGGGCCGACAGTCAAAGTCTGGATGGGAGAAGATAAGCTATCGGCTTTGCCCTGGGATGGTCTGTGTCCAGGGTACTTTTTTTGGCGGCCATCCCCGGCGGCCGCGGGTCCTTGCGGGCCTGTCTGCGTGCGGATCTTCCTCCCTCGATTCCCCGAAATTATCAGCGCCAGCGCCCATGTTTAACGAAATCGCGGCGCCTGGCGATAAGGGAAGATATTTTACGATGGTATCGGGACTCGACATAAGTTTCATGCAAAGGGCGCTCAACCTGGCCGACCTGGCCCGGGGCAAGACCAGCCCTAACCCCACCGTTGGCGCCGTCATCGCCAGGGGTGAAACCGTCGTCGGCGAGGGTTATCACAAGCGCGCCGGAGAGGACCACGCCGAGGTGGCCGCCATCAAGGCGGCAGGCGGCGACGTCCGCGGCGCCACCATCTTTGTGACTCTGGAGCCCTGTTGCCACACCGGCCGCACCGGTCCCTGCAGCCAGGCGCTCATCGAGGCGGGGATCGCCCGTGTCGTGGTCGCCTCGCTCGACCCTTCGGCCAAGGTCAACGGCAAGGGGCTTGAGGATCTGCGCGCCGCCGGCATCAAGGTCGAGGTGCTTGACGGCCTGCTGGCCGCCCGCGCCCGGGCCCAGAACGAGGCTTTCCGCAAACATGCCGTGACCGGGCTTCCTTTTGTCATCTTCAAAAGCGCCATGAGCCTCGACGGCAAGATCGCCACCGCGACCGGCGATTCCAAGTGGATCTCCGGCGAGGAGAGCCGGGCGCTGGTGCACGCGCTCCGCGGCGAGGTCGATGCCATCGCCGTCGGCAGCGGCACGGCCCAGATAGACGATCCGCTTTTGACCTGCCGCATTCCCGGCGACAACCGCCAGCCTCTGCGCATAGTCTTTGATTCCCGGGCGGGACTTGCTCCCGAAAGCCAGCTGGTGCGCACCGCCGGCGTGGTGGCGACGCTGGTGTTTGTCACCAGCGACGCTTCCCCGGAAAAGATCAAGGCCCTCGAGGCGGCCGGGGTCGAGGTAGCCCAGGTCGGCACCATGGACGGCCAGGTCGACGTCGGCGAGGCCCTGCTGAACCTGGGCTCGCGCGAGCCCGCGGTAATAAGCCTGCTGCTGGAGGGCGGGCCGACGCTGGCCGCTTCCTTTGTGGAATCCGGAGCCATCGACAAGGTCATGACCTTCATCGCGCCGAAATTCATCGGCGGCAAGGCGGCGCGCACGCCCGTCGAGGGCCGCGGTTTCCGCATGGTGGGCGAGGCCTTGCCTCTATACCGCGTCACTCACAAGGCTGTCGGTGACGATATTCTCATCACTGCCTATACCAATCAGGAGGAATGGTAGATGTTCACCGGTATCGTGGAAGAGCTCGGCAGACTGGTCAGCCTGGAGATGGGCTCCGATTCGGGCGTCATCACCGTCGAGGCTGACAAGGTGCTCGAAGGTTGCCGGTTAGGCGATTCCATCGCCGTCAACGGCGTCTGCCTGACAGCCCGCGCCTTCGGCTCGGGAACCTTTTCCGCCGACGTCATGCCCGAAACGCTCAGGAAGACCAACCTGGGGAACCTCAAGCGCGGCAGCCTGGTCAACCTCGAGCGGGCGCTGACGCTGTCGTCGCGGCTGGGCGGGCATCTGATGCTCGGCCACGTAGACGCCACCGGCAAGATCATCTCCATCCGTCCCGAGGGGAACGCGATTTTTTACACCTTCTCCGCTCCCGAGGAGATCCGCCGCTACCTGCTGCCGCAGGGATCGGTGGGCATCGACGGCATCAGCCTGACGATCGCGCGGCTGGAGCGCGACCAGTTCAGCGTCTCGCTGATTCCCCATACGGTGAAGGTGACTACTCTGGGACACAACGGGGCCGGCTATCAAGTCAACCTCGAGGCCGACGTCCTCGGCAAATATGTGGCGAAGATCATGCAGGGCAGCCTCCCAGGCGGGCAGGGGGAAGGCGGCCTGACTCTGGACAAGCTGGCGGAGGGGGGCTTTTTGTAGGCACTGCGCGGAAAATCCGGACCGGGATGAGCCGCTGGCCGGCCAGTCGGCTGCACCGTAACAGACTCCCGGCTCGAATCAATATTTCAAGCAATCAGAAAACCCGGAAGCAGGAAGGAAAAAATGGCAGATCAGGAAAACAACGAAAGCACTACCGAATCGCCGTTCAGCACCATCGAGGATGCCATCGAGGACATCAAGGCTGGAAAGATGGTCGTGGTCTGCGACGACGAGGACCGCGAGAACGAGGGCGACCTCACCCTGGCGGCCCAGTTTGCCACCCCCGAGGCCATCAACTTCATGGCCATGCACGGCCGCGGCCTCATCTGTCTGGCAATGACTCCGGAAAAATGCGTGGAGCTCGACCTGCCGCAGATGGTCCAGAATAACGAGGCCACCTTCAGCACCGCCTTCACGGTATCCGTCGAGGCCCGCCACGGCGTGACCACCGGCATCTCCGCGGCCGACCGCGCCCATACGATCCAGACGGCGATCAAGCCGGGCGCCACACCGAACGATCTGGTGCAGCCGGGGCATGTCTTCCCGCTGCGCGCCAAGCCGGGCGGGGTGCTGGAGCGCACCGGCCAGACCGAGGCCTCGGTCGACCTGGCCAGGCTTGCCGGTCTCGAGCCCGCCGGCGTCATCTGCGAGATCATGAACGAGGACGGCACCATGTCGCGCGTTCCCGACCTCGTGCCGTACTGCAAGAAGCACGATCTCAAGATCGTGACCGTCGCCGATCTCATCAAGTACCGGCGCAAGAACGAGAAGCTGGTCGAGCGCGTCGCCGAAGCGCGGCTCCCGACCCGCTACGGTGATTTCCGTGCCATCGGCTACAGGAGCCTGCTCGACGGCGAGGAGCACGTGGCTCTCGTCAAGGGCGATGTCGACGGCGCCGAGAACGTGCTGATCCGGGTGCACTCCGAGTGCCTCACCGGCGATGTCTTCCATTCGATGCGCTGTGACTGCGGCGAGCAGCTCAACCACGCGCTGCGCATGATCGAGGAGGAAGGCATGGGCGTGCTGCTCTACATGTCGCAGGAAGGCCGCGGCATCGGCATCCTCAACAAGCTGCGGGCTTACGAGCTGCAGGAGCGCGGCCGCGACACCGTCGAGGCCAACGAGGAGCTCGGCTTTCCCGCCGACCTGCGCGATTACGGCATCGGCGCCCAGATACTGGTCGACCTGGGCCTGACCACTATCCGGCAGATGACCAACAACCCCAAGAAGCTCAAGGGCCTGGAAGGATATGGCCTCAAGATCGTGGAAAGAGTGCCTATCGAGATGCCGCCGCAGTGCGAGAACGTCGCCTACCTGGCGACAAAGAAGGCCAAGATGGGGCACATCCTGCACCATCAGGACCTCAGGTTTGACAAGGACGAGGAAGAGAGCAAGTAACGGTTAGAGCTGCTATGTTGGCCGGCGGGCGCGCCGCAGGCGCGCCCGCCGGCTCACCTTAAGGCAAACAGACAGAAAGGATCAGCCGATGGCAGAAAACTACAAGAGCTACGAGGGCATGCTCGACGCCAAGGGCCTCAAGTTCGGCATCGTCGTCGCCCGTTTCAACGAGTTTATCTCCACGCGCCTGCTGGACGGCGCCGTGGATTGCATCATCCGCCACGGCGCCGGCAAGGGCGCCGTCGAGGTAGCCTGGGTTCCCGGGGCGTTCGAGATCCCGCTGGTAGCTTCCAAGATGGCCGAGAGCGGCAAGTACGACGCCATTATCGCCCTGGGGGCGGTCATCCGCGGCGGCACGCCGCACTTTGACTACGTCGCTGGCGAAGTATCAAAAGGCATCGCCAAGATTTCCCTGGACACCAAGGTCCCGGTGGCCATGGGCGTGCTGACCACCGACAGTATCGAGCAGGCCGTCGAGCGCGCCGGCACCAAGGCCGGCAACAAGGGCTGGCAGGCCGCCGCCGGAGCCATTGAGATGGCCCAGCTGCTCAGGAACATGAAGTAAATCCGCCGCGAAATACGGCGCTTGCCAAGCATTCATGCAAAGCCCCCGTCTGGGGGTTTTGTGTTTAGTGACGCGAAAGCCGCCGCCAGGCGGCTTTCGCGTAAGTCACTTCCATCGGGGCCCGCCAACAAATCAGGCGGCTCCGGTCTTCTGCCGGCTAGTGATGAATCGGCCGGCCGCTCGTCATTACCTCGTGATCGGTGAAGGCCAGATAGCCCGGAACGATGATGTTCACCAGCGGCACCAGCATCAGCCACCAGCCGGGCCGCCCGGCGATCTTGCACATCAGATAGAGGTTGAGGAAGGGAACCCACGCAAACCATCCGTTTGCAGTACTGGTCTTGGAGGCAATCGTCATCAGCGAGAACGAGTAGTAGACGTATGCTGCAACCGCAAACAGCACTGGCACGAATCCGATTGTAAATGTATCCATAACAACCCCTTTTCTGATTATCGCCGGATCCCCGGCCCATACATTTAATCCCGGCTGCGAAATGTGATCGGATAGCATTTCTCTACCAATAAAAAAGCCCCCTCTCGGGAGCTTTTAAAAATCTTCAGGCCCTTTCGCCATCCGGCCGCGTTATTCAGCGGCGGCGGGGGTGGCTACACCGGTGCCGGAATGTCAGCTAGACGGCTTTTTGCACCTTGCCGGCGCTGATGCACTTGGCGCAGACGTAGGCGCGGGTGGGGGAGCCGTTCTGGATGACCCTGATCTTCTGCAGGTTGGGGTTGAACCGGCGCCTGGTGGCGCGGTTCGAGTGGCTGCGGTTATTGCCGTACCCCGGTTTCTTGCCACAGACTGTGCAAACTTTCGACATCGTATTCCCTGACTGTTAAGGCGCCGGCCGCAAGATCCGGGCCGAACGCTCCTTGCTTTTTACACAAGGCGACATTATGCTATAGCGGCTCCGGAATTGCAAGAAGGAGAGGCCATGAACAAAGCCCGGTGCCTTACTGTTTTCGCCGGGTCGGCCCCTCTTCAAATAAGGAAACTTCCCCGCACATCCAAGGCTTCATTCAACCCCCGTGAGCTCAAAGACCCACTGACGACGCTGCCTGGCGTGGGGCCGGCGCTTGCCGGCGAGGCCGCCAGGATCGGCCTCCACACCCTGGGCGACCTGCTCTTTCACTTCCCCAGCCGCCATGAGGATTTTACCTTGAGCCGGCGGGTCGGGGAGCTGAAGTGGGGGGAGGAGGCGACCGTCCGGGTCCGGATCGAGAAGATCGGGCTGCAACGCACGCGACGCCGCAATCTGCGTCTGGTCAAGGCGATGGTCGGGGATGATACCGGCTACATGGAGGCGGTCTGGTACAACCAGGATTACCTGGCCGGCAGTCTGGGGCCCGGTGACGAGCTCCTGCTTCGCGGCACTTATGAAGGCGGCGGCGCCTCGGTCTACAAGGTGCGAAGCTTCGAGGTGCTGGAAAGGGCTGGCCAGGGTGGCGCAGCGCCGGGCGGAACCGGAGAGACCGTCGCTCTAAACGGCACAGGCCTGCACACCACCGGTTTTGTTCCCGTCTATCCCACTACGGAAAAGATATCTGTCAAACGGTTGCGTGGCTGGCTGGCGCGGGTGGCGCCGCTGGCGGCGCGGCTGGCCGATCCGCTGCCGCCGGCGCTGAGGGCCGAGCTGCGGTTGCCGTGGCGCTCCGACGCCGTGGTGGCGATGCACTTCCCGGAAAACCTGGCAGCTTTCGAAACCGCCAGGCGCCGGCTCATCTTCGAGGAACTCTACCTGATGCAGGTGGGCCTGCTGTCGCACCGGCGCCTGTTCGAGAAGCGGCGCCGGGGCGCGGCGCTGGCGGAAGTGGGGCAGCTAACGCGCGGCTTTATCCACAGCCTGCCTTTCAAGTTGACTGACGATCAGTTCCGTGTTTGCGAGGAGGTTTCCGCCGATCTTCGGCGCGCCGTGCCGATGCAGCGCCTGCTTCAGGGAGATGTCGGCGCCGGCAAGACCGTGGTCGCCGTCTACACGATGCTGCGGGCCGTCGAGGGCGGGCGGCAGGCGGCGCTGATGGCTCCCACGGAGGTCCTGGCCGAACAGCATTATTTCAGCCTCGGGCGGATGCTGGGGGGCCTTGACGTCAGGGTGGGGTTCTTTTCCAGCCGGCTCAGGGCGGGTGAGCGCGCCAGGCTGCTCAAAGAGCTTGCCGGGGGTTCCATCGACATCGCCGTGGGGACGCACGCGCTCATCCAGCGGGACGTCGATTTCAAGCAGCTGTCGGTCGTGGTCGTGGACGAGCAGCACCGCTTCGGCGTCAGCCAGCGCGACGACCTCGCTGAAAAAGCCACTCGCGGCGGCATTACGCCGCACGTGTTGCACATGACGGCGACGCCGATTCCGCGAACGCTGGCGCTGACTCTGTACGGAGACCTCGAGGTCAGCACCATCGATGCGATGCCCGCCGGCCGGCAGCCGGTCAAAACCAGGCTGGTTTCTGAATCGCAGCGCGCCGGCGCCTACCGGTTCATCCGCGATCAGCTCGACGCGGGGCGGCAGTGCTACGTCGTCTGTCCCCTGATCGAGGAATCGGAAGCCATCGAGGCCAGGGCGGTTGAGACCGAGGCCG
>JAJZQT010000006.1:40174-44108 GCA_021803005.1 Actinomycetes bacterium | reverse complement strand
GGCGATGCTGGCGGAGCTGCGTCTGACACATCCGGACGCGACCCTGACGGTCATCGGGCCCGACTGGGAAGGCCTGCAGGCGGGTCTCGAGCGCCGGGCGGTAGCTCTCGGTGTTGGCGGCGCCGTCGATTTCGCCGGCGTGCTGCCGCAGGAAAAAATGCTGGAAGAGCTCGCAAGCGCCCGGCTGTTCGTCTCGGCCTCGGAGTATGAGGCCTTCGGCCTCTCCACCGTGGAAGCAATGGCCACAGGAACGGTGCCAGTGGTGAGCGGCATCCCGGCGTTCGCGGACCTGATTGAGAACGGCGCCACCGGCTTTCTGTCTGATTTCAACGACCCCATGGCCGCCGCGGCTGCGGTCGCCGCTGCGCTTGAGATGCCGGAAGCGGAGCTCCGGGGCATCGGCGCGGCGGCGCGCGAGTCGGCCTCGCGCCACGACTGGAGCCATGCCGCGGAAGAGATCGTCACTATATATGAGGAAGTGCTGGCGGGACATGAAAGAATTGCTGGCGGGACATGAAAGAAACGCTGGCGGGACATGGGCGCTAGGGAAATGGAAAACCGCGGCGGCCGCCTGGAGGTTCTGGGCGTCCAGGTAGACCGCGTCGATTCACGTCAGGCGCTGGAGCTGATCGAGGCCATGCTCGAGACGCCGGCGTGCAAGCAGGTCGTCACCCTGAATCCGGAATACGTCATGCGCGCCAACCGCGAACCGGAGCTGATGCGGATACTCAACGGCGCCGAGCTCAGCGTTCCCGACGGCATGGGCATAGTCTGGGCTTCGCGCCTGCTGGGCCGGCCGCTGCAGGGCAGGGTAACCGGCACGGGGCTGCTTCCCGAGATCGGACGCATCTGCGCCGCGCGCGGCCAGAGCCTGTTTCTGCTGGGAGGTCAACCGGGAGTCGCGGAGCTGGCGGCCGCCAGGCTGCGGGAGCGGTTCCCCGGGCTCGTCATCGCCGGCGTCAGCTCCAACGACCCGGGAGCGGTCACCGACCCACAGACCGTCGAACTTATCAACAATTCCGGCGCTGAAGTGCTGGCCGTCGCCTACGGCTGCCCCAAACAGGATTTCTGGATCGACCGCAACCGCGGCAAGCTGACGGCTGTGCGCGTGGCCATCGGCGTCGGCGGCGCCCTCGATTTTATCTCCGGCCAGGTGCCGCGGGCTCCCCGGGCTCTACGCCGCCGGGGACTGGAATGGCTCTTTCGCCTCTACCTGGAGCCGGCGCGGGCGCGCCGGATGGCGGTGCTGCCGAAATTCGGCCTGAAAGTGCTTGCCTCGCGCTGGCGGCGCGGCGCCTGACCCTCCGGGGCGAAGCCAGCGGCTTGCCTGCTAGCTCTCGCTCAGCCTCATCGCCAGTTTGCAAAGTGCCGCCCCGGCCAGCATCGACAGCGACAGGAAGACACCCACCCGGTAGACCGAAAGCGCCGGGTCGAACATGCCGTCGAAGAGCGGCTGCATGATCTGCCTAAGCGCCCTCTCGCTATCATCCGTCAGCGTATTTCCGGCGCCGGCCCAGCTATTGGCCCTGCCGCTGGCAAAGCTCAGCAGCAGGAAGGGCACCCAGCTGGCCACGGACAGGCTGACAGCCATGCTTACGACCTTGCCGAGACGGTGACTGAAGATTATCAAGGGAACCGCCAGGGCCGCGAAGGCAACCAGCAGCAGGCCCAGAAGGATGCCGGCGGTCTGGTGCACGCCATCGTTGAGGATGCGCAGCGGCGCCGAGTAGAGGCCGAACCAGGTCTTGAGCCCCTGTGCAGGTCCGGACTGGGTGTCGCCGCTGCCGGGCACCGCGTTCACCTGGGCAGTCAGCGAATCCGGATTTTCATAAACGGTGCGGGCAAAATCCGGATTCTGGAGGAAAGCATAGAGTTGCGGCGCGAATATTTTGGCATCCCCCTGGAACTCCCGCGCCAGAACTGCCTGGTTCGCGGAAGCCAAGGTCTGCTGGGCGCGACCGGGTTCGGTTGCCATGAACATCGCCAGCGCCGCGAGGGCGAGCGACAGAACGATGGTGCAGAGAATGCCAAAAATCCACTTGAGGTCAAGACGCCAGTGTTTGGGCGGAGAGGTTATGCCAGCGGGGTTTTTCCCCGGCTCGCGCGGTTCCAGCGGCAGCCGGATAACTTCATGTTCGGAAGCTGGCAACTTCCGTGTTTGCTTGTCTGGCTGCCCGGGTTGTGAGGACTGGTGCGGCGCTCCCGGTTGTGACGGGCGGCGCGGCGCGCCCGCGGAGCGCTCCGGTGGAAAACGATAAATGCTGGCGCCGTTACCCATGACCTGCCCCCTTTGAAAATAAGGCTTATTTCATGAGTCGGTTTGGAGAGGCGGGAAAAGAAGGGGGAGGAACAAATCTGGAGCGGATGACGGGATTCGAACCCGCGATCTTCGGCTTGGGAAGCCGACGCGTTACCAGCTACGCCACATCCGCCCGCGGCTCAACGAAAAAAGTAACCTGTCCCTGAAATTGGCAATTTAGTAATGTGTCCCTAAAACTACCCTAAAACTAGAAGGCGCCTTCCTCCTCGAAATAATCGCTGAACCATTCAACCGTGCGCTTGAGGCCGTCTTCCACGGGGATGGACGGCTCCCAGCCGGTCAGCTTCTTGGCCAGGCCGATGTTCGGGCGCCGGCGCCTGGGATCGTCGGTGGGCAGCGCCTGGTAGACAACCTTGCTCTTGCTGCCGGTCATCTCGATGATCATCTCCGCCAGTTGCTTGATGGTGTTTTCCGAAGGATTGCCCAGGTTCACGGGCCCGTGATAATTGCTCATCATCACCCGGAAGATGCCCTCGACCAGGTCGGAGATGTAACAGAAGCTCCTTGTCTGGCTGCCGTCACCGAAGACGGTCAGATGCTTGTCCTCGAGCGCCTGACGGATGAAGGTCGGCACTGCCCGGCCGTCATAGGGGCGCATCCTGGGGCCGTAGGTGTTAAACAGCCTGACGATGCGGGTGTCGAGGCCCTGCTGGCGGTGATACGCCATGGTCGTCGTCTCGGCGTAGCGCTTGGCCTCGTCGTAGACGCTGCGCGGCCCGATCGGATTGACGTTTCCCCAATAATCCTCGGTCTGCGGATGCACTTCGGGATCCCCATAGACCTCGGAGGTGGAAGTCAGCAGAAAGCGCGCCCGCTTCCATTTGGCCAGGCCGATGGCGTTGCGGGTGCCCACCGCGCCGACCTTGAGCGTGTGCAGCGGGATCTGCAGGTAATCGATGGGGCTGGCGGGGCTGGCCAGGTGATAAACGTAATCCACTTCCCCGGGAATATCGATGAACTGGGTGATATCCACGTTCATGTAGATGAAATCCTCGGAATCTATGTGCTCGAGATTCCGGAGCGTGCCGGTGTTGAGATTATCCAGGCCGATGACGCGGTGTCCGCTGCCGAGCAGATAATCACATAAATGGGATCCGATAAAACCGGCGGCGCCGGTCACTGCCGAGACTTTCTGTCTCTCCTTGGCCAATGAGTCCTCCTGATCGGTTCGAATTTCGGTTACCGGCCCACGCCTGAGCCGTTACAAGGCTCCCGCTTTTTCTATAGAATACCTTATATTATTTAATATGCTGCTAACAGTGTAGGGGGTTTTCGCCCTGAGTAGAATCCAACTCGTTGGCCTGGTCGTTTCGGCCATGCTGGCCCTCCTGATATTTCAACTGATCCGCCGGAAGAAACTCAAGGAACAGTATTCGCTGCTGTGGTTCATGATCGTCGCGGTGATGTTCGTGCTTTCCGTCTGGGGACAACCCCTGACCTGGCTCAGCGAGGCGACCGGCATCCAGCTTCCCTCGAATACGCTTTTCGTGCTGGCGATCCTCTTCCTGTTCGGCCTGGCCCTGCACTTCTCGCTGCTGGTTTCGCGCCTGACCGACCAGAGCAAGATGCTGGCCCAGAAAGTGGCGCTGCTCGAGCACGACCTGCGCGCGCAAC
>JAJZQT010000006.1:1537-40074 GCA_021803005.1 Actinomycetes bacterium | reverse complement strand
GTGCTGGCGATCCTCTTCCTGTTCGGCCTGGCCCTGCACTTCTCGCTGCTGGTTTCGCGCCTGACCGACCAGAGCAAGATGCTGGCCCAGAAAGTGGCGCTGCTCGAGCACGACCTGCGCGCGCAACCGGAGAGCTCCGGGGAGGACGGCGCGGATGGCCCGATGGCGGGCACCATGGAAGACCTCGAAGACCCGGTTGTGGCAGACGCTAACCCGATGGTGTCAGACGCTAACCCGGCGGCGCCAGACGGTTCCGATGCACGTGACTGAGTCGGCCGGCAGCCAGGGGATGCAGGCCCCGCCTCAGACCTCCAGCGGCAGGCACCGGCTCAAGGCGGTCCTGAGCTCGCGCCTGCTGCGCGCGGGAATCAGCGTCGCGTTGCTGGCGCTGCTCCTGGTCCGAACCGACCTGTCGCAGCTGGGCGATACGCTGCGCGGCGTTTCCTTCAGCATGCTTGCCGTCGCCTTCCTGATATTCCTGATCTGCAACCTGGTCAATGTCTACAAGTGGCAGCTGATCATCCGGAAACAGGGTCTGCAGGTCTCGAACGTCTATCTCACCAAGCTCTATTACATGGGGCTCTTCTTCAACAACTTCCTGCCGACGAACATCGGCGGCGACGTCGTCAAGATCTGGAAGCTCTCCAAGGTCACGGGCAAGGGGCACGACGCGGTCAGCTCCGTCGTGATCGACCGCGCCGGCTCGACCCTGGGAATTCTTTTACTCGCTCTGGTTCCCACCATGTTCCGGCTGAGTCAGCTGGGACCGAATGTGGCAGTGCCGATTTTTGCGATGTTCTTCATCGCGGTGCTGCTCATCGCCTTTCTGTCGAGCGAGAGGGCGGTACGGGCACTGGGGCGGTTCAGGCTGTTCCGCGCCGACCCCTTCGGTTTGCGGAAACACCTGAAGTCCTTTTATTACTCGCTCTACCAGTTCCGGGAACACAAGTTAACCCTCGCCCTTTTTATGATATGGTCGCTGATCTATCAGGCGCTTCATATCCTGACGGTGTATTTCGTCGCCCTGGCGCTCGACATTGAAATTCCTGCTTATTATTATTTCCTTTTTGTTCCAGTGGTCATGGCGGTGACCATGCTGCCGATTTCGTTAAACGGCGTGGGGACGCGCGAGGTGACCTGGGTCCTTCTTTTCCGGCAGGTTATCGAGGACCCGGAGCTTGCCAGAACCCTGGCTATTTCCCTTTCCTTCCTCAGTTTTGTGGTGATAAGCGTAGTCAGCCTGGCGGGCGGTGCCTTCTATCTGTTCGACCGCTCGACGCCGCCGCTCACGGAGGAAGAGGCGCTGGCCATCGAGAAGGAGGAGAGCGGCCCTTTTTCGTTAGCGGAAACCGGAAGCGGCGGCGCACGAGCTATTGCGGAGGAAACCGATGGCTGAAGATCCGCGCATCCTGATCATCATACCGGCTCACAACGAGGCTGACAGCCTCGCCCGCGTCATCGGCGAGATCCGCGCCGCGGTCAGGGCCGACATCGTCGTCGTGGATGACGGCTCGACCGATGATACCGCGGCAATCGCGCTTCAGGAGAACGCGGAGCTGCTGAGCATGCCCTTCAATCTCGGCATCGGCAGCACCATGCAGACCGGCTTCAAATATGCCCGCCGCGGCGGTTACGACATCGCCGTGCAGGTCGACGGCGACGGCCAGCACGACCCCGCCGAGCTGCCGCTGATCCTCGAGCCGGTCGTCAACGGCGAATGCGATCTGGCCATAGGCTCGCGCTACCTCGAGCGCGGCAGCTACAGCGGCTCGGCCTGCAGGCGCGCCGGCACCGCCATCTTCTCGCGGATACTGTCGCTGATGACCCGCGAGAAGCTGACCGACGCCACCTCGGGTTTCCGCGCCATCAACCGCAACCTGATCGAACTCTTTGCCCACGATTATCCGCGGGATTATCCCGAGGTCGAGGTGCTGCTGATAGTCCATCTGGCGCGCTATCGTATCCGCGAAGTGCCGGTTGCCATGCGCAGCCGCGGCGGCGGCCGCTCGTCGATCAACAGTTTCCGTTCCGTCTATTACATGGTAAAGGTGCTGCTGGCGCTGCTCGTGGTCGCCTCACGCCGCCATTCGCCCAAGCTGAAAGAGAAAGCGTAACCGGTGAACGACTACTACAAATATTATTTCTCATCAAAGGAGATCGAGGGGAGCTCGGAGCGCATCAAGGCCAAAAACGAGCTCGTCTATTCCCTGCTGCAGCCGTACCTGCCGGCGGGGGCTGCTGTCCTGGAGCTGGGCGTGGGCAAGGGCTGGTTTGCCCGGACCTGCATCGGGCACGGGCATCCCTATCACGGCGTCGAGGCCAACGCCGGGCAGTGCCGTGAACTCGAAGCGCAGGGAATCGGCGTCACCTGCGCCCGTGTCCCTCCCGCCCCCGCCGGCGGCGAGCTTGGAGACGGCGGCTATGGGCTGGTTTACAGCGCCCACCTGATCGAGCACCTGGCCGGCAGCGAGATGGTGCACGAGCTGCTCGCTGATTGCCCGCGGCTGCTGGCGCCCGGAGGGGTGCTGGCGCTGCTGTTCCCCGACGCCATGGCCATGGGCAGCCAGTTCTGGAATTGTGATTATACCCACACCTGGCCGACCACCGAGCGGCGCGTGGCCCAGGCGCTCGCCGACGCCGGCTTCCAGGTGAGGGAAGGCCACAAGCTTTGCGGGCATTACACCGGCGCCCGGCGCCTGGCCGCCAGGGCCGGCTCGCGCCCATTTGTTTTGCGGACCGCCCAGCTGTTGGCCCGCAACCCCGAGCGCCGCGACCTCTATTACCGCGGCTGGATGTACCTGCAGCAGGATGTGCTGCTCATTGCCACACTTCGGACCGGCTGACCTCATCGATTGCCGCCCGTGAGTATCGCCACTGAGAGCAGTCCGATATCACCAGACGCCGGCGAACCCCGCGTCGCCGTCATCATCCCCAACTTCAACGGCGAGGAATACCTAACCACGTGCCTCACTTCGATTCTTGACCAGAGCTACGGCAACTATTCCGTCACCGTGGTGGACAACGCCTCGGCGGATCATTCCGTGGAGATCGTCAAACATGACTTTCCCGGCGTCGAGGTCGTTGAGAACAGCCGCAACACCGGCTATGCCGGCGGATGCAACTCCGGTTTGAAACGGGAACTCAAAACCGCTGCCAAATATTTCGTGCTGGTCAATAGCGATGTCCGTGCCGGCCGGGAGTGGCTGGCCGAGCTCGTGAAAGCGGCTGAAGAAGACCTGTCGATCGGCATCTGCCAGTCGTTCATCCTTCTCGCCGACGACCAGGGGCTGATCAACAGCGCCGGCAACGAATCCCACTTCCTGGGCTTTGGTTTTTGCGGACATTACCGCGAGCCGGACCGGGGACAGTTCACCGGCGTCACCGACGTTCCCTTCGCCAGCGGCTCCTCCATGCTGGTGCGCCGCGAGCTCATCGACGCCATCGGGCTGCTGGACGAAGACCTCTTCATGTATCAGGAGGACCTCGACCTCAGCTGGCGGGCGCGCCTGGCCGGCTGGCGCGTGGTGCTGGCTCCGAAGTCGCGCATCTTCCACAGTTATTCCTTCAGCCGCAATTCGCGGAAGTTTTATTTCCTGGAACGCAACCGCATCATCGTCTCCCTCAAGAACTACAGCGGCCGCAGCCTGCTGGTGCTGGCGCCGGCCTTCCTGGGCGCCGAGCTGGCGATGCTCGCCTACTCGGTCGCCGGCGGCTGGTTCCGTCAAAAGCTCAGGGCCTATCTCTACCTTTTGCGCAACCTCGACCGGATACTGGAAAAGCGGCGGCAGGTCCAGGCCACGCGCCGGCTGCCCGATGCCGCCGTTGCCGGTTACTGGACCGACCGCATGGGCTTCGCCGATCTCGCCGACTCACCGCTTGCCAGAATCGCCAACCCGGTTTCAGCGCTCTATTGGGCGATTGCAAGGAGGCTGCTATAGAAGCTTTTCGGAACAGCGCCGGCAGTGAGGGCGGCAGCGACAGTGACGGCGCGAACGACAGGGAGAACGCCAGCCGTGTCGCCTGCATCCTGGTCAACTACCGCTCCCCCTGGGAGATGCTGGAGCGATGCCTGAGGTCGCTGGGAGGAGACGATGGCGATAAGGCCGCCGGCGACGGCGGCCGTGTCATCCTCGTAGACAACGGTTCTGATGATGGGATCACCGGACGCGTCCGGGCTGAATTCCCCGAAGTCACGGTCATCGAACTCGGCCGTAACGCCGGCTTCGCCGCGGCCGTGAACAGAGGTCTGGAGAAGGTCACCGAGCCTTATGTGCTGATGCTGAACACGGACGCCGTGCTCACGCCCGGCGCGCTCGAGGCGATGACGTCGGCGCTGGACGCAGCCGGCGATGATTGCGCCGGCGTGGCGCCAAAAATGATGTCCAGCGCCCACGAGGGCATCATCGATGCCGTCGGCACCGTCATGCCAAGGAGCGGCGCCGGATTCAACCGCGGCATCGGCCAGTGCGATCTGGGCCAGTATGACATTAGCGACGAGGTCGCGGGAGTCTGCTTCGGGGCGGCGCTGCTCCGGCGCCGGCTTTTCGAAGGGGACGCCGTCGGCCGGCTGTACGAAGGCTACTTCCTTTATTTTGAGGATTCTGACTGGTGCATGCGCGCCGCCAGCCAGGGATACCGGTTTCTGACCGTTCCCGATTCGGTGGTGTTGCATCTGCATTCAGGCGTCGCCCGCAATGAGTCGCATGATTTTAAATACCGCCTCATCGAGCTGAACACGCTCAAGCTGGTCGTGCGCACCTTCGAGAGCAGGATGCAGGTCCTGGAGGCCGTGGCGGCCCGCAGCGCCCGCCTGCTTGCCCGCACCTTCATCCGCAGGCGTTTCATAAGAGCAAATATCTCCACCCTGGCGACTTTTCTGCGGGAGCTTCCCGCGCTGCTGCGGGAACGCCGGCAGCTGCGGCAACGGAGGACTGTTTCCGACAGCAGGGTGTTCGAAATGGCGGCAGGGGAAGACGCGTTCTTTGACACTGTCGATTACCGGCCGGACCGCTGCCTGGATTCACTGGTGGCCACATATCTGCGGCTGCTCAAACAGAAGCACGACCCGGAGACAGGCAGGCGGCTGGCGCTCCTCTGCCGCCTGCAGCTGCAGGAGTCCCGCGGCGTCAGGCCCGAGCTGGCTCCGGATGACGAGGTTTTATTCGCAGGCGAGCCGGCCTGTGTGAAGCATCTGCTGACGCTGGCCGCTGGAAAACAGTAGCCATCTCCAGGCTTAATCCTCTTTTTCGCCGCTGCCGCATCCTGCCTTTCCGCCGCATCCTGCCTTTCCGCCGGTTCCTCCCTTTCCGCCGGATCCTCCCTTTCCGCCGGATCCTACTTCCCAGAGCAGCCAGCCAAAGCTGCCGGCCCCGATGACAAAGATGGCCTCGAAGAAAAAGGCGCTCGAGAGCGGCTCCGGGCGAAAGGGAACGATCTTGGCCAGCAGCTCCGATATGCCCGTGTTGTGATAGATCACGAAATACAGCTCACCCTTATTCGGCTCTCCGTTATCGAATAGGGCTCCGCCCTTGTAGGTGATGCCCTTGTAGTCGTTGGTCGCCGTTCCCATGACCCAGATGCTCTTGTCCTCGGGGTTGTCGCTGGTCAGCCTGATGGCGTAGAGCGCGCCGTTGGCCACCGGCAGCGGGTCGAACTCGAAGCGGTGCCCGCCCATGTAATCAAACGACCCTGTATCGAGGGTGACCTCACGCAGGACATCCCCCAGAACCGGTGAACCCTCAGGGTCGATGCCCTTGTACTCACGGATCTCAAAACGCATGTTCCCCTGGCTCTTGGGGTCCATCTTGTCGAGGACAAGCTCGATGCGAGAGATGCTGTCAGACTCGGCAGTGAATGTCTGCACGTACTCGTTGCCGGCATTTAGGGTGGCGGCAGCGTCGCCCGCCGCCGGCTGGATCTCGTCGAGTTCGGGAAAGCTCGCGGTGAACAGCCATAGCGATGCCACCGCGAGAAGCATGACGGCGGATATGGTCTGGGGCCAGAAGCGGTAGTGGCGCATCATGTCACCCTCGGCAGGAATTCCATGAGTAGCGACCAGGTGAAGAGCAGCCCGGCGACCGTAACAATCACCGCTGTTGCCCGCGGCCGCCAGGCAGGCGGCATCCAGCCAACAAGACCCGCGAGCAGCAGGGCCCAGAACGGGAAGACGGCCGGGAACAGATAGCGCCCCTGGGATCCTCCCACGGTAATCTCAAAGTAGCTCACGGCCAGGAGGAACACCGTGAATGTGCCCGCCAGAAGCGCCGCGACCCAGGTCTTCATTATCTGCCAGGCGGGCTTCCACCAGCCGATCGCGGTGGCGGCGACGAAGCCGGCGACCGCCACCTGCAGAATCCTCCGGAACCAGTACAGCTCGGTGATCGGCAACGGAATGCTCAACCAGGAAAAATTTCCGAGGAAACTGGAGATCAGTTCAGCCCTGAAACTCGTCCTCAACCAGAGGGTCCAGATGTTGGCCGCGTGATAACGCTCTGTCCTTTCATACGGCTGCGCCGCCCCCAGCTCGATGTAGTTCCTGACATAGAACCAGCCGCAGATAAGCAGCGATATCCCAGCCGCCGCCGCCATTACTTTGAGCAGATGCAGGCGACGCCCTTTTTGCGTGTAAAGCATGACGGCAAAAACCGCCGCACCGACCGGATAGGCCATCAGAAAAGAACTTTTTGTCAGCATCCCCAGGCCGACGGCGACTCCGATGAAAATGCCGCGCCTGTAGCTGAAGTCGCCCCTGGCGAAAACGGCGAGGTGGTAGAGCAGCCACGTGAACAGCAGCGCCAGTAGCGAATCCTGCACAGCGGAGGAAGAGATGAAGCCGAGTTGGGGATGGAAGATGAGCAGAAGGGGGACGCCGGCCTGCATATAGGTCTTCCCCGGGAAGATCTCGCAGGCAAGCCGGTAAGCGACCCAGGCGAGCAGTAACGAGAATATGGAAGTGAACAGCATGACCGCGTAGAGCTGCGTCTCCATCGAGCCGCCGCTCGCCGCCCAGTACGCCGGCAGCATCAGTGTGTAGTAAAGCGGCGGGTGGCCGCCAGCGTTGTTGACCTGGGGGGTGACCAGGTCCATGTGCGTGTCGTAGAGGCCGAAAACCCCGTAGAGATTGGTGCGCTCGAGCGACTGAAGCACATCCGGGTAGTGATCGAGCCTGCCGCTGACCGGCACCGTGTGCTCGCGGCTCAGGAATTCGATGTAGCCGAAATGCAGATACGAATCGGGCGATCTCCAGGGAGGAATCGCGGCAACCCACAGCAGCGACTTGGCGGCCGTCAGGACCAGCAGGGCTACCAGGATCCTGTTGCCGGAAAGCCAGCGGCGCAGTCTCATCGGAGCCAGGTGTCAGTCTGCCGCGGGCGCGGCCTCATTGGAGCCAGACTCAGACACAGCCTCAAACGGCTCAAGGATCGCCATGTCCTGCCCGTCGGTAACGCCTTCCCTGCCGCACCAGAAGCCTTTACCGATCGGCCGGACCAGCCTCATCCTTCCCCTCTCGAGGATTCGTTCGAAGGCTTCAGTATTGTAGCCGACGGCGCCTTCGGGATGCTCCTGGTCGTTGATGAAGCATCCATTGCCATAATCATGCTCGAACGTCAAAAAGGTTTCGGGATCTTTCTGTTTTTGCAGGCGGACCAGGTCCATCGTCTCCTCATCGAGGATGAAGAATGAGGCCATCACCTTGCCGGCGCCCCTGAGGACCCGGCCGAACTCGTGCAGATAATGGACGATGTCATCCTCGAACATGTGAGTGAAGACGGAATGCAGGATGATCCGGTCGATGGAGCTGTCTTCCACCGGCAGCCTGATCTCGGTCGTCTTCAGGCTGCCCGCCGAATTGTGGATCTGGCTCTGGATATCCAGATAGTGGAATTTGAAATTGGGGTGCCTGCGGGAGATATTATCCTGGCACCACTCGATGCTGGGCCTGATGATATCGATGCCCGTATAGCTGCCGGCGGCATCGAGAAAGTCGGCCAGCTGGATGGCGTCACGGCCGACGCCGCAGCCGATCTCCAGCACGTCGCAGCCCGGTTCGATGGGACAGTATTGGCGAAGCTGCTCCTGGTGACCTAATGAGATATCATCCCAGGTGTCAACACCGCCGCCGGTCAGGTTGATCAGCCCCTTGGGTATCAGATACCCCTTGTAGCTGAACATGCCCGCGCCAGTGTCGCCGGCATTGCCGCCTTTCGCGGAACTTCCGGCGCCGCCGGCATATTTCTGCTTCCTCAGCTTATCCATCAGCCACATGGCAACCGTCCTTTGAAGTTTCCTCTTCGAGGATTTTGTTCCCGGCGATAAACTCGGTCACGTGTTTGAGGTTGCTGCTCCAGTCGCCGCGGCCGTCGGAAACAAAGAGTCTGGCGTTGGCGTTGATCTCGTCCTGATCTTCAAGCTTGTCGAGCGCCCTCCGGATGCAGTCCGCAATTTCCTCGACACCAGGTGCCGAGGTGACGAAATTACCGTTGACCCTGGAGAGATCCTTGTTGAACATGTTGTTGCTGACGACCACCATACCGGATGCGGCCATTTCCAGGGGAATGTAGCTTGGATGAGGCGAACTCATCAGCGATATGCCGACATCGCTCGACCTCGCCAGCGCCGCCCATTCCTCCAGCGACATCTTCCCGCGCGACACAACCTCGTATCCGTCCACGGAGAAATCGGCGTGCTTTTCCCCCACCGAGATGATGCGGCCGAGTTTTTCCCGGTAAGTGGGATTGGTCCTGAAGAAATGCTGAAGGCTCATGCAGGCGACGTCAAAGAGATTCCGGGGAACGCTCGGGCGGCCGTAGATAAGGAGCGTCGCCTTGCCGGTCGCGGCATAATCACGCGATTCCCCGGGGCGGTACAGTTCCGTATTGATGGCGGGCTCGAAAAACACCGCCTCACTGCCGTGCAGATGGCCACGATCCCGGAAAAAATCATAGAGGATCGAGGTGTTGATGATCTTTGAATAATTGAGTTTGTAGGTCTCCAGCGCCAGCAGATACTGGTGGGACCACGGATAAAAACTCGGCTCAAAATCCTGAACCAGGTAGAAAACCTTGTGCGTCAATTCCAGCCGCCTGAGGGCGTAAGCGGTCCACCAGGCGGTGGCGATGAAGATCTCGTCATCCTCCACCTCGCAATAACCGCCGCCCGGACGCGCCCACGATTCGATCCCGGCCAGCTCCGCGGGCGAGATGAAATCGAGGCTCTGGAGAGCCTCGGGGTTATAGGGGGTATTGTTGCAGACGATCCGGGCGCGGAAATCATGCGCCCTGGCAGCTTCCCAGAATACTTTCAGCGCCGTCCAGGAGCCGGCGAAGAGATGCTGGCGCTCGACCGAGGGTATGACCAGGGTCAACCGGCGGCGGCCTGCCGTATTTTCCACCCGTCTGATGGGAAGAGCGGCGGCCTCCGGTGGCAGAGAGCAGCCGATCGGCGCCGGCTCGTCGCCGGCCTGGCCCTGCGCGATTCTCTGGGCGGCGCGGCGCAGCATTTTTTTGGCGCCGTTGGCCCGGTAATAATCGAAGACCCTGCCCGCGAGTTTTATCTGATTGTCCGGCATCATCGAATCCTAGCTGTATTCACCGCTGGTCGTTTCCAGGGTGAGAGCCTTATTGTAATAGGGATCGCCTGCCTCCAGGAAGGGGGCGTAGTAACGCCTGGAACATTCCACGTCTTTTTCGTGGACCCATTCCCGCCTGGTCTGCGACTCAAAATGATAAAGCTTTACGAACGGCAGGTAAACGTTGCGCAGTCCGGCCTGGTGCAGCCGCAGACCCAGCTCGACGTCGCTGCCGCAGACGATGAACTCCTCGTTGAAGCGGCCGACCGACTCGAATTTCTTTCTCTCGACCATCATGCAGGCGGCGGTCACGGCCAGGTAATCCCTCGACCAGGTGTCCTTGCCGAAGGACGTGAAAGTGTTTTCGGTTCCGCCGGTGAAGATGTGGTCGGCGAAGCCGCCGATGCCGACGATAACGCCCGCATGCTGGATCGTTCCCTCCTCGAAAAGAAGCTTGGGGCCGACGGCGCCGATGTCTTCCCTCTGGGCGTAACCCAGCATGTCCTCGATCCACGACGGCGTGATCACTTCAGTGTCATTGTTTAAAAATAGCAGGAACTCGCCCTCGGCCTGCTCCGCCGCCCAGTTATTGATTGCGGAGAAGTTGAAGTCGACATCGTGCCGCAAGACCCTGATCCTGGGATCGCCTTCCTTCTCCAGGGAATCGAGATAATTGAAGGTCTCGCTGTTCTCGCAATTATTGGCGACGAGAACGATCTCGTAATTATCATACGTGGTCAAACGCCGGATACTATGCAGGCAGTTCCTCAGCAGACCCACCTTGTCCCGGAACGGCAGGATGATCGAGACCCGGGGTTCCCCCTGCGCCGCGAACCTGACGTGATACTCGGTCGGGTTCTCGCCGGCGTAAGCCCGGGCCGGCCAGCCCCTCCCGGCCAGGTAATCGTTAAGCGCCCTGACGCCGGCGTCGGTGCAGTAATCCTTGGCGAGGATATTACCCGCCGTCGAGGCCGGGGTGCTGCGCCAGTGGTACAGTATCGCCGGGATGTGGAAGATGTTGTCAGACACCGCGGTTATCCTCAGAAAGAGATCGAAATCCTGCGAGCCCTCGTAGCCTTCCCGGAACCAGCCAGCCTGATCGCCGGTCTTCTTCCTGATCACGCAGAGATGATTGATGTAGTTGACCGACATCAGGAGCTCGGGCGACCAGTCCGGCTTGAACAGCGGCTCGGACCTTCTGCCCTTGACGTCGATCTTGTCCTGATCGCTGTAGATCAGATCCGCCTCGGGATGCTCGTTCAACAGCTTTACGGTCTCGAACAGCGCCACCGGCGCCAGCTCGTCGTCGTGATCGAGAATGGCGACGTATTCCCCGGTTGCCATCGAGATCGCCTCGTTGGACGCCAGCGAGATGTGCCGGTTTAGGGTCCCGAAGGCCGTCTTGACGCGGGCGTCGCCGAGGTTTTGCCATTTCTGCAGGCATTCGATGGTGGCTCCATCCGTGGAAGCGTCGTCATAAAGGCAGAGCTCCCAGTTTTCGTAATACTGGTCAAGCACGGACTGGATGCAGACGTCCAGGAACTTCGGGTCGGTGTTGTAAACGGGCACGATGACCGAGATCAGGGGCCGGAGCTCCATGTGGCCGGTCAGCGACCTGATTACCTCACGGTCCCAGTCCTCATGCCGCCGGATCCATTTCCGGAATGCGGCTTCTTTCTCGCCGCCGAACAGAAGCCGCTGCCATCCCCGCCGCAACAGGCTGCTTAACCCCTCGTTCCGGATGATATAGAGAATGCGATTTATCATGTGATTATTGGTGGAATTCCCCAGGCGCTCCGGCGACTGCACCGGTCGCAGGCGCGGCGGGGCCGCCTATCGCTTCCAGCCGGTATCGAGCTTGACGACCCCGTACTGGTTGGCTTCCGCGGACTTTATCCTGAAGACGTATTTCTGCTCCTGGAAGGAATACGGTATGACCAGGTTCCAGTCGAAAAGCGCCACTGTGAGATTGAAGGTTCCGGTGAAAAAGGGCGCTTTTCTGATGATGAAATCCACGTATCCTTCGCCCTGTATCTCCGGTATGTCAAAGTTTGAAGTCCTGGTATTGGGGCCGGAAATATGGATGTTGTCCTGGGTGTGGATCGCCACCCCGAAAACCGGCTTCTCGATCGTCTGCCTGGAGAAATAATGGATCCGGGCTATTATATCCTCTCCGGTGCCGAATACGCTTCTTTCCTGCCCTTTTTCATCCAGGAATTCCACGTTGGTGATGGCGACGTCCCTCTTGCGGTCGATGCCGTCGCCGGCGCCGTCCTTCTTGGCTTCTGCGATCCTTTTTTCCTCGTCGCTCATGTTCTGGAGGATGTACTCGTTGCCGATCTCCTCGGGATCCCCCATCTTGACGATCTTCCCGTCCCGCAGCAGCATGGCCCGGTCGCAATACCTCTGAACCACGGAGATGTCGTGGGTGACCAGGATTACCGTCTTGCCTTCCTCCCGGTAGTTATTGAATTCCTCCAGGCACTTGCTCTGGAAGTTGCTGTCGCCGACGGCCAAGACCTCGTCCATCAGCAATATCTCCGCGTGGGCATAAATGGCCAGGGCGAAGGCCAGCCGCACCTGCATGCCCGACGAGAAATTCTTGAACTTCATGTCGATGAAATCCGCCAGCTCCGAGAATTCTACTATTCTGTCAAACTTCTCCTCGATCGCCCTTCTGGTCAGCCCCAGTATCGAGCCGCCGAGGAATATGTTCTCCCTGGCGGTTAGCTCGGGATTGAAACCAACCCCCAGCTCAAGGAAGGGAGAGATGCGGCCGTCGATCTTGACCCTGCCGCCGGTGGGGACATAAATGCCGGCGATTATCTTCAGCAGCGTGCTCTTGCCGCATCCATTGCGGCCGATGATGCCAAAAAATTCTCCCTTCCTGACCTCGAAGCTGACATCATCGAGGGCCTGGAATTCGGTGTAGCTTTTCTGGTCGAAGAGGTGGAGCGCCGCCGCTTTCAAAGTGGCGTGCTTTTCATGGGGAATCCGGAAACGCTTGGACAGGTTGTCGACCCTGATGGCGATGTCCCCTTCCCTGGCCATCAGATCTCCTCGGCGAACTTGGAGGCTTCTTTCTGGAAGATCCAGTAACCGGCGGCAAAGATAACAAACGGCAGCGCATAAGGGACCACGTTGAGCGGAAAAGAGAGCGTGTTGAAAACGGTCCCGGTCTCATTGGTGATGAGGACGTAGCGGCTGTCCTGGATGATCTGGGCCAGAGGGTTCAGCATGATGATCTGGCCGAGACTCTCCGGCACCAGGCTCAAGGGGTAAAGAATCGGCGTCGCATAGAAAAGGACCTGGGCGGCAACTTCCCAGATGTGGGCGATGTCGCGGAAACGAACAAACAGCGACGCCAGAATAAGCGAAACCCCCGCGGTGAGGATGAAGAACTCGATCATCAGCGCCAGAATCAGCGGCGCCGTCACCGTCAGTGAGATCTTGGAGAAGAACATGAATATAAGCACGACGACGATGTTCAGAAGCAGGGTGATCGACGCTGTCACCGAAGCGGAAATGGTCAGGATGATCCGCGGGAAATAAACCTTCCGGATCAGGTCGCCCTTGCTGACGATCGAGGTCAGCGATGAGAAGGTCGCTTCGATGAAGAAAGTCCAGAGGACGATGCCGAGCAGGAGATAGACTGGATAATCGGGGATGCTTCCGCCCAGCTTGAGAAACTTCGAGAATACGACCAGCAGCACACCGAAGAGCATCAGGGGTTTTGCCAGTGACCAGAGATAGCCGAAAAACGAGGCTTTGTATTTGAGTTTGAAATCGGTAAGGGTTAGTTCCCTTACCAATCCGTAATATTGGAGTGAGTTAATTTTTTTCATACAGGGGGCTGTGGCTGAGCATCATTATCGGCGCCTGGCGAACGAGACGATTCTTGCCAGTGCTTCCCTTGCCTGCCAGAATTTGGAGGCCCTCATGGTCAGGATGACCTGCTCCTGCCGCTTGGCGGCATTTTGGGCTTTGAGAACGTCCCGGTAAGCTTCCCGCAGCTGGTTTTCGAGGGTGTGGATGGCATCGGTTTGCTGCCGGATATGGCCGTGCAGGGAGACAAATTCCGCCGTCATCGCCTCAGCGGCTTCAGCCAGGACGATAAAGGCCTCATCAATCAGGTCGATTTTCGCCTTGCGGTCAAAAACATAAGGGAAGGAGTAGTCAAATTCCCCATTTTTGGCAATGAAGTAGATCCTCCGGTAGCAATCCGCCGCCTCGTCCTCAATTGAGGCAATGTTCTCGTTGTAGGTCCTGAAGAAGCTCCTGAGAACCTCGTCATTTTTCTGGAAGGCGGTGAAGTGGACAAAATAAAAGATCAGGGACTGCAGGATCATCCAGTTGTCGGTGTTGTTTGATTTGCACTGCGAGTAGCCGACCCGCTCACTCCTGAAGAAACTCTCGAGATCGCCGGCACTGGGCAGACCGTTCTCTATGTGCTCCGCCAGCCATTCGTGGTCTGTGCCGGTCAGGCGTTTATAGTAACCGTTCACTACCCGTTCCGCGTACTCGTTCTGGCCATCCGCGAAGGGAGCGGCGACAATCACAAGCCCGCTGGAGACCCTCAGCGCTTCCCGGATGAATCGGTCCCGCCGATCGGGCGGGATATGCTCGAAGACATCGCCCGAGGTGACCACGTCGAACGAGTCGTCCCCGAACTGCATGTTGGTGGCGTCGCCGGCGATGAGATTCTCTTCATCGCCTTCCCTCCGATCGAGCAGGGCCAGTTCGTCTTCCGCGTCCAGAAAAAGAGAAAGCTTGCCGTTCCTGCCGCCCAGATCGAGAACCCTGATCCTTTCCAGGCCCCGATCCTTTTTGAACTTCTTTATTCCTTCGGAGATGATGATGTTCCGGGAATAAAGGTCTGAAGGCAGCTCGAGTATGTCGGTTCTGGTTTCCATTGTTTCCGCCAAGCAGCATCGGAGAAAAGAGTATTAGTGGAGCGGAAGCAGATTTTATCACAAGAGCAGCACCCGTGGACCTGGAACAGGCGCCAATGCTGTGGGAGGGCGGGTTGGAGTCCCTCAGGAGACGCTGGCGATCGCGATCCTGATGTCCTTGTTGGTATCCACGGGCTGCACCGCGGTTCCCGTGTAGTAATAACCGAGGATGGTCTGGAAGCTGTCGCCGCGGCCGGCGCGGGCCCGCGCCCCGACGGCGCTGATGCCGACGCCATGGCCGTTTAGGGTCATGCCGGCGCAGTCGGGATCCTGAACGCTCTGCAGCCAGGGCCAGTAATCGATACCCCAGGCTTCCAGGGCCGAGCGCGTCCTGCCGTCGGAATTGGAATAATAGGGCGTGATCGCCACGTTGCCCCCGTAGGTCACCGCCTGCCCGCTGGTGGCCGTAACCGCGGTCACCAGATCCGGGAATCGCGATTCCAGCCCGAAGCCACGGTACTGCTGGTCGTCACCATTGCCGTTGCGGCTGTTCTTGAGCTGAAAGACCTCGGAGCTGCCGTACTTGCCGCCGTTGTTCAGGTGCCAGAGGGCGTAACCGCGCGCGGCGGTCGACATCGTCTTCAGGTATTCGGGATAATCGCCGGAGCTGGTCTCGGCGATCCCCCTGAGATAATCCTCGAGGGGCAGGTCGTTCACCACCCACACCTTGCCGGAAACGGATGAGTAACGCACCTCGATGGCGCCGCGGAACCTGTTGTCGTCAAGCGCCGGGTTCCAGCCGGGGACGTCATGATAGGACGTAACCTGCATGATGCCGCCGGTCGGGGAAGCCATCCTGATGTAGGAGTCGCCGGTGTGGGAATAGCCGGTGCTCGTCTGCACCAGATAAGAGCCGCCGCCGTAGGCCACCGTGGCGGTCTGTCCCGCGGCCAGGGTCGTCAGCAGGACGCCGTTGCCGTCCCTGACCTCGAAGGCGGCGTCGGAGGTCACGGTCGTGCTGCCGCAGCCGCTGCCCGTTCCCGGGGCACTGTCGAGCACGGTCCCGGTCACCTCATTGAAGTAGCCGTTCCAAAGCACTCGCTGCGACGCCAGGATATTCGCCGGTTGCGGCGACGGGCAGGTCGTCGTCGCCTTGACTTCGACCGGGCCGCCCATAGCCCCGGGGAAGGTCGGGGCCGTGCTGGCGCCAGCCTGCAGGGTGCCTGTGTTAACCAGGTTGCCTGCGATCCTGATCTCGTAGTTGACCGGGAAGGCGTTGGGGTTGGAAACCAGCGCCCAGTTAGTGGCGCCGGCGCTCTTCTGGTCATACCAGGTCCAGACGTATGAAGAATTGAGTTGAGATACCGGGTAGCCCGGGACTTCCTCGAAGGATGGACCCCAGACCACGCGCTGCGAGGCGATGACATTCGCAGGCGCACTCTTGCCGGAATCGGTCCAGGCCTGCACCTCGACGGAACCGCCCATCGTGCCCGGGAATGTCGGCGTCACCCGGCCGCCGGCGGGAACCGTTCCGGTATTTACAAGATGGCCCGCAACCGAGATCTCGTAATAGACGGAAGCGTTGGTGGGATTTGCCACCAGCACCCAGTCACTGGCGCCGGCGGATTGCATGTCGTACCAGGTCCAAAGATAGCGGTCGGACAGCTCTGCCGCGGGAATGCCCGGAACCTCGTTGAAGGCCGAGCCGCCATTTGAGAGCACTCGCTGTGAAGCCATGATCTTGGCGGGAGTGGCGCCACCGACGCCATCGCTCCAGGCCTGCACCTCGACCGGCCCACCCATGATGCCCATGAAGATCGGCGTCACGCTGGCGCCCGGATTGATCGTGCCCTGCTGGTACTCATTCCCGGCGATCTTGATCTTGTAAAAGACCGTCGAGGCGTTGGGGTTGGCGACCAGGATCCAGTTCTTGTAGCCGGCACTGGCCGAGTCGTACCAGGTCCAGTAGTAATGGTCGGTCAGCCTCTGCGAATCGAAGCCCGGCACTTCCTCGAAGGAATTCTGTCCCCAGATCGTGCGCTGGCTGGTGATGGCCTTTGCGCCTGTAAGCGACGCGGCGTCCACCGGGCCGCCCATGATGCCTTTGTAAAGCGGCGTGATGCTCTTGCCTGCCTGTACCCTGCCGGCCCCGCAGAATCCCGGGCACTGGCTATCGGTCTGTGCGAACGGAGTCATGTTCATATATCTGCCGGCGACATAGAGATCGAAGAAGAGGTCGTTGCCGGCCGAAACCGGGTTGGCCATCAACACCCAGTTGCGGCTGTTGACGCCGTCGTACCAGGTCCAGAGGTAGTCATGTGGAGAATAATTGGTAGCCGCGACCGTGAACGACCAGTCCGCAGTCTTGGTAAAGCCCCAGGAGTCGGCAACGTACGTATGTACGGTATGGGTTCCCGGGGCAAGCGCAACCGATGGCCTGTAACTCACCAACGTCGGGTTCCGGGTCGCGCCTGCGGTGACATCGACCCCGTCGAGCTGCATCGAAATCGTTTCCGGAATGATGGTCGAGCCGATGACGTCGGCGCTGATCAGCGGACGGTTGCTGGCTGTTTCGTTCGAGCTCGATGGCATTGGATTGGCAAAATCGGGTCCATAATGAATGGCGCGGAATTGCGGGATGCGAGCATACAGATACTGGCCCGGACATGCAGTATAGTTGCCGGCGAGGTCGCGGTGCCCAAGTATGTTGGGCGCGTAGATGCCGGTGGGATTACAACCACCATTACATCCCGCGTAGTATTCAAAATAATCCGAGCCAGAAGGATTGATGTGATTCAAGTTAGCTTCGTAGGTGATCAGATCGACCATGGCGTTGTAGATAGCCCCGTTGATGTCGGCAACCTGGTAGTTGCCGAGCACGGAGATGCCGATGCTGCCATCGTTCCAGCCCAGCGCGTGGGCGCCGCTGACGCCATTTCCGCCCGCCCTGCCCTCGTAGATTCTGCCCTGCTGATCGATCAGGTAGTTATAACCGATATCGCCCCAGCCGAGGCTGACGGCATGGTAATAATATATTGACTTGATCGTGGCTACCGGGTCCGGATCGCCATTCGCTGTAACAGTATGATGAATGACTATCTTCTTGGGCTGGAAATATTCCGGTGGCCAGGTCATAAGAGCTTCGTTGGCTCCCCACTGGGCGCGGGAGATGATATTGGGATTGGCGCTGGCCTCCGGCGGGCTCAGCGCGGCGCTGACATTGCGGACGATATTCGTCGCTGATAGCAGCGACTCGTGATAGCCCTTGCCGTCGATATAGCTGGCCGTCATCTTGGTCACGGCCGGAGACTGCCCGGCGGAGTTGCCGGTGAGACTCAGGCGATACTGGAAGTAACGGGCCGCATCGGTGAACACCAGGTCGCCGATGGTCTCGCCAGCCGATTTGGTCTGGTCGATGTGATCCGGCAATTCGTCCCCGTTCTTCTCGACCGGCTGCCAATCGCCCCACTGCTCGCCGTCCTGACTGAAGCGGACCTCAGCATTGACATCAGTGCCGGCGGGCATGTCCGCCTTCCAGTGCAGCCCCAGCGCGTTGAAGGGGTAATCAGCCATGGCTGGCTCGGAGACATAGCCGCCCTGCGCCCTGGCAGGGTCGAGCGCCAGGGCCAGGTCGCCGCCCCGGGTGGAGGGCGCTACGCTGGTGCCTTCAAGATCGCCCGACCGGAAATCCGCTCCGGCGCTGACCACATCACCGCCGCTTGTTTCCGGTGGAGGTGTCCGGCCGCTAAAGCCGGGGAGGAACAGGACGGCGGCGGCAACAATAAGTGCGGTCGCGGCGATGCCGGTGAGGATTTTTGTCTTGCCACGCTTGAACATCAATACCTCTTGGAGCTTGCCCCGCCCCTACCCTGGCAAATGATTCCCGAGACTGCCGGCCGTCCTGCAAAGATTCCGGAGCCTGCGGACTATCCTGTGATCGATTCGGGGCAGCGGTCGGTAACTAATATCATTCCTATGTAAGCAACACGTAAAAATGTGAAGTGACGGCGCAGTGTATTAACCCTTTTCAGCGGGCCACCTGTAAAAGAGTTATCCTCCTTATGCCCATATCCTTCAAAAACGCCACCTAACCCGTTAGGATTTGGTACATGAGAATCGGTATCGAAGGCCTCCCTCTCCTGTTTCACCGGACCGGAACCTCCACTTATACGCATGAGCTGGTACAGAACCTGCGGAGGCTGAATCCGGGAGACCAGGTGCTGCTCTTCGCGCGGAACCAGCGCATGGCGGGGGATTCCTATCACAACATCTCTTATGCCGAACGCGTCGCCAATTACCTCTATAAAGAGTATCGGTTACCGCTGGAGCTCTCCGAACGGCAGGTCGACGTCTACCACTCCCCGCGGGACATGGGTCTTCCCGAGCCCTCGCGGCTGCCCTGCCCATGCGTGATGACCCTTCATGACATCATCCTCGTACGGCTGGCGTCGGACTACTACAGCCCCTCGCGGGCGCGGCTCTACGAGCGCCGCCTGCGGGAAAAGGTCGAGGGGGCCGACCACGTCATTACCATCTCCGAATTCTCCCGCAGCGACATCCTCGACTGGAGCGGTATCGATCCCGGCAAGGTCAGCGTCATCACCGACGGCGTCAATGAAAAGTTCCGGCCCATCACCGACGAGCCGGAACTGGCGCAGGTGACCAACCGCTACCAGTTGCCGCCGCGTTTCGCGCTTTGCGTCGGCTCCACCGAGCCCCGCAAGAACATCCGCACCGCGATCAAGGCGTTCGGGCAGCTGCGCCGGGTTCGCACCGACGTGCACCTGGTGATCACCGGCGTCGATTATTGCCGGGTCGCCCCCGAGGAGGCGTTCGCCGGGCTCGATCTGGAAGGGGTCCACTTTGCCGGTTACGTGCACGACTTCGACATGCCGGCGATATACAGCCTGGCGAAAGTGCTCGTTTTCCCTTCCCTTTACGAAGGGTTCGGCCTGCCGCCTCTGGAGGCGATGGCCTGCGGCACGCCGGTGGTAACCTCCAACTCCACCGCCATTCCGGAGATCGTCGGGGAAGCCGCCGTGCTGATCGATCCCCATAACGCCGGCGAGCTGGCGGGAGCCATCGAGATGGTGCTGTCTTCGCAGGAGATGCGCCTGGAGCTCATCGAAAAGGGCAAGAAGCAGTCTGCCATTTATTCCTGGCGGACAACGGCCGCCGAGACCAGAAAGATCTATGAACGGGTAATATCCAGGGGGTGACCGGTGGCCAGCAATACAGAGATAGCCAAAATCCTGGATACGCTGGCCGAAATGATGGAGCTTGACGAGGTCAACAGGTTCAAGGTCATCTCCGTGGAAAAAGCGGCCAAGCGGATCGCCGGGCTCAACTACTCCGTTGAAGAGCGCGCCAGGGCCGGCGCCCTCACCGAGATCCCCGACATCGGCAAGAGCATCGCCGCCAAGATCGAAGAGATCGTCGCCACCGGCAAGCTGGGAGAACTCGAGGAATATTTCCAGAAATACCCGCCGGCGCTGGTTGAGATCGAGCGGATCCAGGGTGTTGGTCCCAGGACCGCCCGCAAGGTCTGGGAAGAGCTTGGCGTTTCCACCATGGCCGAACTCGAGGCCGCCGCCCTCGACGGCAGCATCGCCGCCCTTCCGGGTATGGGCCAGAAATCCGCGGATAACATCATCAAGGCGATCGGCCGCCTGCGCGCCCGCGGCCACCGGCTGCTGCTGGGCGAGGTGCTGCCCATCGCCGAAGAATCAGTGGCGACGCTCATGAAGGTTCCCGAGGCCAGGAACGTGACTTATGCCGGCAGCGTCCGGCGCATGAGAGAGACGGTCAAGGACCTCGACATCATCGCCACAGCCTCGGCGCCAGAAGCTCTGACCGGTGTTTTCTGCCAACTACCCATGGTCGCCGAGGTCATCGGCAGCGGCCCCACGAAGTGTTCGGTGCGAACTCACACCGGACTGCAGATCGACCTGCGCGTGGTGCCAGACGGCCTCTACGGCAATCTCCTGCAGCATTTCACCGGATCAAGGGAACACAATGTGGCCCTGCGCGAGCTGGCCATCTCCAGGGGCCTCAAGGTCAGTGAGTATGGGGTTGAGGAAACCGGCACCGGCAAGGTGCACGAGTGCGACACCGAGGAGGAAGTCTACGCCCTGCTGGGCCTCGATTACATCCCGCCCGAGCTCCGCGAGGAGACCGGCGAGATCGAAGCGGCGGCGGCCGGCAAGCTGCCGCGCCTGATCGAGGCCGGCGATCTCAAGGGCGATCTGCACGTGCACTCCGACTGGAGCGACGGCCACGCCACCATCGAGGAGATGGCGCTCGCCACCCAGGAACGCGGTTATAAGTATCTGGCCATTTCCGACCACACCCAGTCGCTGGGAATGGTTGAGGGGCTGACGCCCGAGCGCCTCGACGGGCAGCTGGAGGAGATCTCCCGGGTCAACATGAGGCTCAAGGGCTTCCATGTGTTTGCCAGCGCCGAGGTCGACGTCAGGTCCGACGGCGCCCTCGACTTTCCGGATGAATACCTTGCCCGGCTGGACTTCGTCACCGTATCCATACATTCCGGTTTCAACCAAAGCCGCCGGCAGATCATGAAGCGTCTAAGCGCGGCCATGGAGAATCCGTATGTCCGCTCGATCGGACATCCTACCGGCAGGCTCATCAACAGGCGCGAGCCTTACGAAGTTGACATTGATAAACTAATTGATATGGCCGCCCGCACCGGAACAGCCCTGGAGATAAACTCACATTTTCAACGCCTCGACCTCAACGACCGCCACGCCCGCATGGCCCAGGAAGCCGGCGTGAAGCTGGTGATCAACAGCGATGCTCACCGGCCGGCTCATTTCGACATGCTCCGCTATGGCATCGCCACCGCCCGGCGCGGCTGGATCGGGGCTGGCACCGTTCTGAACACTTTGACCACGGCAAAACTCGAAAAATTCCTCAAGCGTCCGAAAACGGGAAAACCTGCAAAGTGAAAGACTGGATAGACACCTTATGAGGCCCTGCCCAGCCTGGACGGATTTGAGGAAAAGGCGCTTAGCCATCCTTTTGACGCGCTTGCTGCCGGCCAGCCTGGCGGCCCTTGCCTCCCTGGCATTGCTGGTCCTGCCGGGCTGCGTCGGCGACAGGGCCCAGAACACCGACTGGGCCACGCCCACGGCAACCGGCGCCTCAAACGGCGCTGGCAGTAATAATGGCATCCAGGCGGCTCTTGACACCTATGCCAAGGCGCTCACCGACAAGAACCGCGACAGCTTCGCCAGCGTACTCGATGCCGGCAACCCGGCCTTCACAGCCGCCGAGCTGCAGCGCTTCGACAACCTCGCCGCCGTGCCCTTCGGCCAGTTCAGCCTGCGGCTGGTAAGCCAGAGCCAGACGGCCCCGGATACCGTTGCCGCAAAGGTCGACACCTCATATACCCTGCGCGGCAGCTTCAGCGAACTCCCCAGTCCCGGGCGCGCGGCCTACTTCCTGGTCAAGCGGCCTGACGGCTGGAAACTCTCGGGCGACGCCAGCGTGCAGGCGCTCGGCAAAAAACGCTACGCCCGTTTCGAGGATTTCGGCAAGGTCGAAGTGCTGAGCGGCCAGCGCTCAATCGTTCTTTACCATGCACAGGCCGGCGTGGCCAGGCAGGTCCAGGAAATGACCGATGCCGCCATGCCGCGCCTGGAATCGGTCTTCCCCGGCGCCAGATTTCCCAAGGTGCCGGTCAAAATCTATGAAAACAAGGATGAGATCGACCAGACTTTCCCCGGAAAATGGCAGGAATGGACCGGCGGCGCCTCACTCATGCTCGGCGAAAAAGCCGAACAGGGCGGCGAGATTATCATCGACGCCGAAGTCTTCTCCAGCACCGCCGGGACCTCCCCGGGCTACAACCGGAAGATGATCGCCCATGAGCTCACGCATATCGCCCTGTTCCCGATGAGCGGCAACCGCACTCCACCCTTCCTGGTCGAGGGGCTGGCCGATTATGTCGGCGGCATTGAAGACACAGCGCTGCTGAGGGAACGGCTGCGCGGCGGCGGAGCCATCAGCCCCACGCTTAGTGACATCTATCAACCGGGAAGCTTTTCAGCGCTGCTTACCACTGACGCCGCCACACTCGCATACGAGGAGGCTGACTCGGCGGTCTCATTGCTGGAGACTAAATACGGCAACGACAAGGTCATGGAACTGCTGCGTGAGTTTCAGCGGCGGCAGAACGACAGCCAGAGCCAGGACGCCCTGGTCAACGACGTGTTCAGCTCTGTCCTGGGGATCAGCTGGAACGATTTCGAAGGCGAATGGCGCAGTTATGTCCTGGCCGGATGACGTGAGACGCATGACATGAGACGCATACTCCTGATAATTCTGACGCTGCTGTTGATCGCCGCGGTGCCGGCCGGCGGCTGGTTCGGCCTGGGATGGTTCGAGGCCAGGCGCGCCGGCATGCTGCTTGAAGATGCCAACAGCCACATTCAGGACGCCGACGCCGTCATGGCGCAAATGAAACTCGACAAGCTCGGCCGCGACAGCTTCACGTCTCTGGAAAATATCAGCCAGGCCGCCTCGGCCCTGCAGGACATGAAGCCGCTTCTGGGGGAAGCCGCCAGCTCCGTGAAGGACGCCGAGGATGATATAGCCGCGGCGGCGGGCCTGCCCCTCCTCGGCGACAGCTATCGGGCCTATCTGCAGAAGAAACAGGAGACGGCGAGCGTCCGCCGGCAGCAGCTTGATTTACTGGCGTCTACCGTCGATCGTCTCGATCAACTGTATGCGGTCGGTCCCGTGGTCTTCAACTCGAGCCAGGAAATGGACCGGCTGCTGGGGCAGCTCGAGGATTCCATGGGAAAGGTGCAGTCCAGCCCCCAGGAAGCCTCCGCTTCGCTGCAGCAGACGGCCGCCGCGTTTGCCCAGGTGAAGCAACAGCTGGACCAGTCCTATTCGCAGGCGGGTTTTCCGCTTTTAAACGAGCTCTCAAAGACTGCCGCCGATAATTCCGGGCTGGCGACCCTGGGCGCCCGCCTGGCTGATGCCGCCGCCGCCGGCGATCAGGCTGGAGCGCAACAGATCGCGGTGCAGATCGAATCCAAGCTGATGGCCATTTCTACCAGCGGCGATCCGCTAGACCCCTGGTGGCAGGATCAGATCGCGCCTTTGCAGCAGCAGTACGCCGGCCTGCAATCACAGATGGAGACACTGGACGCCGAGGCTGGTTCACTCTACGATTCCATCGACTGAACGACGGGCGCCGGCTGCCGTTTACGTCGCTATCGACCGGCCGATCAGCGCCGAAGCCTCCTCAAATCCATCCGCGCGTTTTAATCCGTCGCGAAGCTCGGCGTCCGGCTTAAACGGCTTTAAGTACCAGCCATAGAATTTCCTCATCTGCCGCAGGGCGCGCTCTCTGCCGGTCTCCTCGACCAGATCGCGGTAGAAGCGTTCCAGCTCCGCCAAAACTTCGTCGATCGGACGGCGCCACGGCGCCACGCCGTCGAGCAGGTCCCTGTATATCCAGGGATTCCCCTGTGAGGCGCGGCCGATCATAACAGCCGCGCAGCCCTCGGCCAGCAGCGCTTCAGCTGCCTGGGGCCCGTCGATGTCACCGCTGGCGATGACCGGCACCGATGCCGCCGCGGCCAGCGCCGCGCTGATGGCATGATCGGCCCGGCCCTTGTAACCCTGGCCGCCAAGACGCGGATGGATGCAAAGCGCCGCCACTCCGGCCGTTTGGAGCTTGCCGGCCAGCGACAGCGCGGTCACAGCCCGGCCCGCTCCCGAGCGAAGCTTCACCGTGACCGGCGCCCGCACGGCATTCACGACGGCGGCGGCGATCCGCACCGCCAGCGCTTCATCCGCCATCAGGGCTACCCCGGCTCCCGTCTTGACCACCTTGCGCACCGGGCAGCCCATGTTGATATCGATGATGTCAGCGCCCGATGCTTCGGCCAGACGGGCCGCCTCGGCCATGGCTTCAGGCTGCGCACCGAACAGCTGCACGGCAACCGGATGCTCCCCTTCTGTCAGCGCCAGCATCGACCGCGTCCTCTGGTTCCGGTAACACACACCGTGGCTGGAAATCATCTCCGTGGTCAGCAGCCCGGCGCCGAATCGCCTGGCCTGCAGCCGGAAAGCGCGCCCGCTGATGCCCGCCATGGGCGCCTGCACCAGCCGGTTGGGCAGAAACAGCACGCCCAGGTTAAAGGGCTCGTTGATATGTGACGTAGTATGCGTCATGTTAGAATACGGGCACATGGCCGACGTGGTTCTCGAAACTCATAATCTCACCAAAGAGTTTATCAAGCGCAAGGGATTCTCTTCGCTCCGTAATCCTTTCGAAAAGATCGTTTTTTCCGCAGTCAAGGATATCGATATTACCGTCAGGCGCGGCGAGATCTTCGGTCTTCTCGGCCCCAACGGCGCCGGCAAGACCACCCTTACCAAGATGCTCTGCACCCTGGTGTTGCCCAGCGCCGGCAACGGCAGCATCTGCGGCTTCGACCTGGCAAAGCAGCAGGGAAAGGTCAAGAACAAGATCGCGCTCATCTCAAGCGAGGAGCGGAGCTTCTACTGGCGCTTGACCGGAAAACAGAATCTTGATTTTTTCGCGGCCCTCCATGGCCTGCCGAAGAAAGTCGCGGCGCGGCGCATCGAGGAAGTTCTCGAGATCGTCGAAATGAAAGACGCCGCGCACCGCCGCTTCCAGGAATATTCTACCGGGATGAAGCAGCGAATGGGACTGGCCCGGGGCCTGCTCGCCGACCCGGAGATCTTCTTCATGGACGAACCGACCAAAGGGCTCGATCCCATCGCAACCTGGCAGCTTCATGAATTCATACGCACCAGCCTGGCGGACTCGGGAAAGACCGTGGTCGTTGCGACTCACCATCTGGCCGAGGCGGAGCAGATCTGCGACCGCGTCGGCATCATGTTCGGCGGCGAAATGCTCGCCAGCGGTCCGGTCAAGGAACTTACCGGCGACGCCTCACTGTCCGACTTCTTCCGCAACCTGGTCGAGCAGACCATGGTAGAGGGAACGGAAACCTGATGTTGACACTGAGAAAACCGCTGGCATTCCTCAAGAAAGATTTCCTCATGGAGGTGAGCTACCGCTTTTCCTTCGTGCTGCAGTTTGCCAGCATCTTCTTCTCGGTAGTCATGTTCTACTTTGTGGCCAAGCTGCTCGGAGACGCGCCGTCGGTGCAAAACAGCCTCAGTGAATACGGCGGCAACTACTTTTCCTTCGTGCTGATCGGTATTGCCTTTTCCAATTTCCTGTCCGTGGGACTGGGAAGTTTTTCCACCAATATCCGCTCGGAGCAGATGATCGGCACGCTGGAGGCGATGCTGGTGACGCCGACGAGGCTTTCCAACATCGTCCTGTCCTCATCACAATGGAGTTTTGCCTTCACCTCGCTGCGGGTCGGCGTCTATCTGCTTATCGGCGGGATCTTCTTCGGGGTCAGCTTCTCCGGCGCCGCGGTACTGCCGGCGATACTGGCGCTGGTGCTGACCGTGATTGCTTTTTCCAGCCTCGGCATCATCTCGGCCAGCTTCATCATGATCTTCAAGCGCGGCGACCCCATCGCTTTTGCGCTCTCGACTTCATCGACGCTGCTCGGCGGCGTGTACTATCCCATCAGCATCCTCCCCGGATGGCTCCAGAGCCTCTCGTATTTCTTCCCCATCACTTATTCGCTGCGGGCCATCCGCCTGTCGCTGCTCCAGGGAGCCGGGTTCAGCGAAGTCGGCGGCGACCTCATTGCCCTGGTGATATTCTCGCTGATCACCCTTCCAATCAGCCTGGTCTGTTTCCGCTACGCCGTCGCTCGGGCCAAGCGGGATGGCAGCCTGGCGTACTACTAGACGACTCCCTGATTTCCATAAAGTAACTGCGCCGTTTACAATTGAATGAGTAATATGCTTAATACCGGCAATGCCGCGGTTCCGATCTGGCCAGCGAATTTACCAATTGAGGTGGACGCGCAAGCTTCCGCAACCCCGTTCATGGAACTCAAACCATCCCTAAAAACAACCCCGGGCTTAAGCCAGCAACTGGTCCTTTCCCCTAGGCTCTACCAGAGCCTCAGGATACTGCGTCTGGGCGCGAACGAGCTGCAGGTGCTCATCCAGAAGGAGCTAAACGAGAATCCCACCCTGGAAATTCCCGAGCCGTCGGATTTCGATGCCGAGCCCGGGCAATCCACGGAAAGGGAGCTTTGGGAAGATTTCCAGAGGTCAAACCGCTCACAAGGTTCGGGAACCGCCGTCAGCGGCCCCGCCCCCACACCCGGCGAGCTGACCGCCAGCCCGGAGACGCTTGACGAATACCTGACCCTGCAACTCCATCTGGCCAACCTGAGCAAGGAGCAGAACCGCATCGGGCTCGCCATCATCGGCAGCCTCGACGAAGACGGATACCTGCGCGAGTCGGTCGAGGAGCTATCCCGCACGATCAACCGCCCGGCGCTGGAAATCGAGACCGTGCTTGCGGTGATGCATCGCTTCGATCCCCCCGGCATCGCCGCGCGCAGCCTCGAGGAGTGCCTGGCCATCCAACTCGAGCAGATGAACGCCGGCGTTTCGGCGATACGCATCGCCCGGGATTACCTGCCCCAGGTGGCAAGCGGAGCTCTGGCCGAGATTGCAAAATCCCTGGGAGTCACGGCCGCAACGGTAAGAAGAGCGGTCGCCCTGATCCGGGAGCTGAACCCTTCACCGGGATCGTTGTTTGACACCAGCCCCCCGGCGGCGGCTATTATCCCCGACGTCTATGCCCGGCCCGGCCGCGGGCGGGTCCGCATCCTCGCCAATCGAGAGATCATGCCTTCGCTGCGGCTGAGCCGCATGTACCAGCAGATGGCAGCCGCGGGCAAGGCGCAGGCAAAAAGCCATGCCGGAGCGGGCGCTGAAACCTTCGCGCCGGGCGCAGCCACGGGCGCCCAACCTGCAGTCGATGCCGAGACCGCCCGCTATATCGGTAAAAAACTAAAAAAGGCCTCACAGCTCATCCGGGACATTGACCACAGACGCGCCACCGTGGCAAAAGTCGCCAGAGCCATTGCCGACGCCCAGCCTGAATTCTTCGAGCGGGGGCCAGGCTACCTGCGTCCGCTAGGGCTGGAAGACATCGCCAAAAAGCTCGAGGTGCACCCTTCCACGGTCAGCCGGGCCATCCTCGGCAAGTACATGAGCACACCTTTCGGCGTCTTCGAGTTTCGCTACTTCTTCTCGGCCGGATACTCAACCGCCGGCGGAGAGGGACTTTCCGCCACAGCGGTCAAAAAGCGGCTTACCGGGCTGGTTTCAAACGAAGACGCCCGTCATCCACTGTCCGACCAGAAGTTGGCTGATCTGCTTAAAAATGATGGTGTCAACATCTCGCGCCGGACGGTCGCCAAGTACCGCGACGCGCTGGGGATTCCCGCTTCGTGGGAGCGCAAGGCAAACCTATGACCGGCGAGGCAGCCGATGAAGGCAGGGACAAACCGATGAACATCGACACCGATGCCGTGATCGCGCCGGAGCGTCCGATGGCGGAAGCCGGAACCAAAGCCTGGTCGCAGATCCGCGACGCCGTGCTGGTGGCGGTGACGATCGTCGTCATCACCTACTTCCATTACTATCCGCCTCATTTTGAATTCATCACACAGGACGACTTCCACATCCTGCTGCGGCGGCTGTATTATGTGCCGATCCTTTACTCCGCCTTCCGTTTTGGTATCAAGGGAGGACTGCTGGCCTCACTCTCGGTCAGCGCCTTTTTCCTTTTCCATGCCATCATGTCGATGGGCGGCCTGTTTGTCTCCGGCTCGCTGGATAATCTTTTCGAGGTCATTCTTTACAATGTTCTGGCGCTGATAACCGGCGCCGTCGTCGAAGCCAAGCGGCGCCAGGCACAGCGCTACCAGGAGGTCCTTAAGCTCAACAGCGAGATCGAGGAGCGCGAGACCGCCATCCGCCACATGAAGGCGTACACGGAGAGCGTTCTCAGCAGCGTCAGCAGCGGTGTCATCGCCTGCGACCGCCGCGGCATCATCGTCACCGTCAACCCCGCCGCCCGCCAGCTGCTGGCCCGCCACGAGGATGACCTGGTCGCCTTCCCCATGGCAAAGATCTTCGAGGAGCACCCCGGCCTCGTCCTCGCCGCGGAACAGATTCTTGCCGGTGGGCAGGAACGGGCAACCCTGGAGACAGAACTTTCATCGAACGGGCGAGCCCTGCCGGCGGCCGTGCGCATCGCGCCCCACCGCAGCCGCGGCCAGACCGTAGGCATCGTCATCACCATCGAGGACCTCAGTGAAGTCAAGGACCTAACGGAACAGCTGCTCCGCGCTGACAAGCTTTCCGGCCTGGGCGAAATCGTGGCGGGCGTCGCGCACGAGGTGCGAAATCCGCTCGGCGTCATCAAGGCCAGCGTGCAGATGCTGGAGCAGGAAATGGATTCCGGATGCGGGGATACCGAGCTTACCCATGTTATGATCCAGGAGATCGACCGTCTGGACTCGGTTGTCAACGCGCTGCTTGACTTCGGCCGCCCCTCTGAGTCACAGTTCGGCACTGTGGATGCGGGCCGTGTCCTGGGCGAAGTGGTTCTGCTCACCAAGCAGTTCGCCAAGCAACAGAATGTCGAGGTCAGGAACGAACTGCCCGAAGGCTTGCCGCATATCTGGGCCGACGAGGACCGATTGAAACAAATTTTCGTAAATCTGATATCAAACGCGATTCAGGCGATGCCCGACGGCGGCAGCCTGACCACGGCCGGGGCCGCCCGCGACGGCTACCTGAGGATTTCCTTTACTGACAGCGGCATTGGCTTGTCGCCTGAGGAGAAGGAAAAGATCTTCGATCCCTTCCATACAACCCGGGCGGAAGGAAGCGGCCTGGGACTTTCAATCGTCCATCGCATCATCGACTCCCATCAAGGCTTCATCAGCGTCGACAGCGAGGCGGGGAAGGGGAGCACCTTTATCGTCGGCCTTCCCCTCACCCGCGCAGGCAAGGAAGCGGAAGAGATCGCCGATGCCTAGCAACATCCTCATCGTTGATGACGAGAAGAACATGCGTTTCGTCGTGGGAAGAGCCCTCTCGGGCGCCGGCCACGAGGTGCGCCAGGCCTCATCCGGAGAGGAAGCGCTCACGGCTTTTGACGAGTCGGTCCCGGACCTGGTCATCCTCGATCAGCGCATGCCGGGAATGGGCGGGCTCGCGGCGCTGACGGAGATCAAGAAGGAACATCCGGGGCTGCCTGTCATCATGCTCACCGCCCACGGCAACGTCGAGAGCGCGGTCCAGGCGATGAAAGCCGGCGCCACCGAGTATCTCACCAAGCCTTTCGACGTCGAGGAGCTCAAGCTCACCGTGGCCAAAGCCCTCAAGGTCGGCAAGCTCGAGCGCGAGGTCGATTACCTTCGCGGCGAGCTCGACCGTGATTATGATACTTCCGGCATCATCGGCGAGAGCCCGCAGATGAAGCGGATCCTCGAGACAGTTTCCCGGGTCGCCGCCTCCGAAGCCTCGGTGATGATCTATGGCGAGAGCGGTACCGGCAAAGAACTGATCGCGCGGGCGCTGCACGAGCAGAGCACCCGCCGCGGCAAGCCCTTTATCCAGCTGAGCTGTGCCGCCCTGCCGGAGACCCTGCTGGAAAGCGAGCTCTTCGGTTACGAGAAGGGCGCCTTCACGGGGGCCGGCGATTCCAAGCCGGGACGCTTCGAGCTGGCCGACACCGGCACGCTCTTTCTCGATGAGATCGGCGACATTTCGCTGACGGTGCAGGTGAAACTTCTGCGGGTCCTGGAACAGATGAGTTTCGAGAGGCTGGGCGGCTCCAAGACGATAAATGTCGACGTAAGGCTGATCGGCGCCACCAACCGCGACCTGCCCTCGATGATCAAGCAGGGACAATTTCGCGAGGACCTCTTCTACCGGCTTAACGTCATCCCCATAAACATGCCGCCGCTCCGCGAGCGGCGCGGCGACATCAGCCTTCTGGCAAAACACTTTCTGACGCGCTTCGCCCCCGACAAAAATCTGCCTGACGGCTCGCTGCGGTTGCTGGAAGCCTACCACTGGCCCGGGAATGTCCGCGAACTGCAAAACATGATCGAGAGGGCGACGATCCTCAGTCAGGGCAAGACCATCGGCCCTGAAGACCTGCCTGCCGAGGTGCGACTGGGCGCGCCGCTTTCCAGCGATGCCATCCGCCTGCCGGCCGAAGGAGTGGCGCTGGAGAAAGTCGAGCGTGAGCTGATCTCCCAGGCGCTGGCGCGCACGGACGGCAACCGCACCAGGGCCGCCGAGCTTCTCGGCATCAGCCGCCATACCCTGTTGTACCGTATCGAAAAATACGGGCTGGAAAAGTGAGTGCGTTCGTGCATACCCGCCGGGGTAATCTGCCTGGAACTCCTGCCATTATCTGCCTACCGCCAGCTTGACGCTGACAAAACACATATGTATTCTGGGGATTATCCCTATGAACTGTTTTCGTTTCATTCCAAGGAGCCAAAGCTAATCTCATGAAACGCCTCGGGCTCCTCTATCTGGGAGCACAAAACCTCCGCCGCAAGCCCTTCCGGAGCTTTGTAACCATTGCCATCGTCGGACTCGCGGCAGGCGCTCTGTTCTCAGCGACCCTGCTGATCGGCAGCGTCGATCGCAGCCTCGAAGTGGGAATGCAACGCCTGGGCGCCGACCTGCTGGTCGTGCCCGAAGGCTACCAGGAATCCGGGCAGGCGGCGCTGATAACCGGCGCGCCGACCAGCTTCTACATGAATCACTCCGTGCTCGACCAGGTGAGGAACATTAAAGGTGTCGCCCAGGCATCGCCGCAGCTGTTCATCGAGTCGATGGTCTCCTCGCAATGTTGCACCGGTCACGTCCAGCTCGTGGGCTACGATCCGGACAGCGATTTTGTGATCGGCCCCTGGCTGGCGCAGAACCTCAACCGGACTCTCGACAAGAACGAGGTCGTCATCGGTTCTCTGATCCTCGCCAACAAGGGTGAGCAGGTACACTTTTACGGCCATAATTTCGACGTCGCCGGCGTGCTGGACGGTACCGGCATGGGCGCCGATGAGAGCGTTTTCATGAACATCGACACCGCCTACACCATGGCGGAAGAATCAGCGCAGGTGGCGGAGTCTCCCCTCGACGTCAAGCGAGGCACTATCTCCTCGGTGCTGGTCAAGATCGCCCCGGGCTCAAACATCGACCAGGTGACACAGCGCATCAAGACCAGCGTCCCCGGGACCATGGTCATCACCGCCAACGAGCTCAGCCGTTCGGTCACCGACCGGCTATCCGGCTTTACCAGGGGCTTCATCGCTATCGACGCCATTGTCTGGGTGATGTCGCTTCTCACCATCGCCGCCATCTTTTCCATGATCGTCAACGAGCGCCAGCGCGAGATCGGCCTGCTCCGGGCCATGGGTTCGAACCGCAGATTCGTTTTCCGCCTGATGCTGACCGAGGCGGTTTTCCTGACCGCCGCCGGAGGCATCGCCGGCATCTTCGTGGGCGGCGCCGCCCTTTTCATCTTCAAGGCGGTCATTACCTCGAGCCTGGGAATTCCCTACCTGTGGCCGCCGCTGTGGTACTTCGGCATGTTGATGGGCGGCACCCTTTTGCTATCGATAATCAGCGGCGCCCTGGCCTCGCTTTATCCGGCCCTGAGCTCCAGCAGGCTGGAACCCTATGCTGCCATCCGGCAGGGTGAATAAATGACCGATGACGCCATGATAGTCCTCAAGGATCTGAGCAAGGCTTACAAGGTCGGGCCGAGCACGGTCCGGGCAGTAGACAGTGTTGACCTGGAAATTCCGCGGGGTCAACTGGTCTCAATTGTCGGGCATTCGGGGTCGGGCAAAACCACGCTCCTGAGCCTGATGGGCGGCTTGACCAAGCCAAGCTCGGGTCGTGTCATCATCGACGGCACCAACATCTGGACCCTCGCGGACAAGGAAATGTCGACGCTCAGGAACGAGAAGATAGGGTTTTCGTTCCAGTTTGCCAGCCTGTTGCCGACTCTGTCCTCTCTCGACAACGTCAGACTGCCTTCGACTTTCGGCAGCAGAAACGGCTCCGGCGATATCGGCCGCGCCGCCGGACTGCTCAAGCTCGTCGGCCTCGAGGACAGGATGTATTCCTACCCCGGGCAACTCTCGGGCGGCGAGCAGCGGCGGGTGGCACTCGCACGCACGCTGATGAACGAACCCAAACTCATTCTCGCCGACGAGCCCACCGGCGACCTGGACGAGGACACTGAGGCCGATATCCTCGAAATCTTCAAGCGGATAAACTCAGAGGGCATCACCATCATCATCGCCACACACTCACGGGCGGTGGCTTCGCAGACACAGCGGGCGCTGCGCATGAACCGCGGTCACCTCGCCGAAGATGCGGACTGACAGGAACGAATCAATGATTCGCCGCATATCGATGATAATCATCATGGTCTTGCTGGCGGCGGCGTTGTCGCTGCCGGCCGCAGGCTGCGGCAAGAGCGGCATCAGCCATGACCAGTACAACCAGGTACAGAAGGGCATGACACTCGATCAGGTCGAGGGCATCCTGGGCCAGCCGGACCGCACCCATCGCACCGGTCCGCCTCAGAACCCCAGCATCATCTGGTATTACAACAAATCCGAAGCCGGAGGCCTGGTCCGCATTGCTTTCACTCCCGATGCCAAGCTGGACTCGATCTCTCCATACGACGTCAGCGTCAATCCTGACGAATAGGTTGACCCCCCCCGCATCACATTAGAACCTCCAGTAGCACCCCCCCTGTGGTATTTGCCACACCCGTAGTGGCAGAATCCGCGCCCTCTAGGGTTCCAGCCTTCGATCTTCCTCCCAGATTGCCAGAGTCTTTTCTTTATTCATCCATTATTCCTCAATAAATTATCGCAATTTGCAGGCATGTTATCTTACATTTGGCCACCTCTTCCCCGGGAATGCCTTGGTTGGCACGATTTTTGCTGCTTTTTTAAGCAGTCAGCGACTTTAGCCCTTCACATCGGTCTGGGTCTAGAGATTTCGCACCCGATTTAGCTCCGGCCGGTCACCGGAGCCGGGGAAAACGACAAGATTTTCGGACGAGGCCCCTTGGGGGCCTCGTCCGAAACCATTTTTCGTCAAGTCATTTTGCAAGCAACCGACAAGAAAAAGCTCACGGTTATCGCCGGCGCCGCAATCGCGGTCCTGGCCTTATGTTTCTGGCTGGCTGTGCCCACAGCCTCCATTACCCCCTCGGACTCGCAGACAGGCATCGCTCTCGGTCAGCCGATAACGATCAACTCGTCGGCGCTGGCTTCCATCGGCAAGGTCGCTATCTATGCCGACGGGAAGCCCCTGGCCCTGGAATACAATACAGGCACGGGCGATTTAGTTCGCGACCTCGATCTGAAACCGGGGCAGCAGGTCAGAATCGAGACAAAGGTCAGCTCGATAATCGGCATCACCAGGGAATTCACCTCGAGTTTCACCATGGTCCCTCCCATCGAGATCGAAGCCATGACTGTCGACGGCGCCCGCTATGTTCCCGGCAACAGCATCCCGCCCCAGGCCAACCTCGTCTTTACTTTCAACAAGCCGCTGGTGCAGGCGTCCGTATCGGTGGACGGAAGCGACAAGGTCGACCTCCAGCTGGATCCCGACCATCCCGAGCTTGCTACTTTTCCGCCGACTGTTTCTCTCAAGCAGGGCGCCACGCACCTGCTGGCGATATCAGCCACCGCGACCGATACGTCAACCCTCGAATCCAAAGAGATCCGCGCCAGCGTTGTAAAGCCCCTGTCGCTCTACGGCAAGGTCGCCGACAGCGGTGGGCCGGTGACAATCGAGCTGGATTCGAACACGGCCTTCGCCGACGCCGCAGCGGTCAAGACGGCGCTGGAGACGACTCTGCCCGACGCCGGCATTTCCGTGGAAAAGGAAAAGATCGTCATCACCTGTCCGGGCCTCGACCGCGGCAGCGATTACACCATAAAACTGAATCGCGCCAACGGGGCCAACGGCAGCTTCCTCGAGGCGCCTCTGACAATGACGCTTAGCTTTATAGCCGACACCAACGCCGTCGCGGCTGCCGGCGGGCAGACATACCGCGGCTACGTCTACACCAGCGGCGGCTCCGGCGGCTCTTCGGACTCCGGAAGCGGCTCTGCCGGTTCCGGGCCGCCCCCGGGATGGCCATCCTGCTGCCCGTGGCCGCCACAATGAGACTTTGCATGAACGAATGAAATCAAGAAATTCCGGAAATCTGATTTCTACGGCTTCTGCCCTGCTGCTGGCGATCGTTCTGCTGGCCGCGGCGGCGCCTTCATCGCTGCTGGCGACATCTGGCAGCGCCGCGCAGGCCGGCGGAATACAAAGCGGCGAAGCACCGGCCGGCGCTGCATCCGGCAACGCCGCGCAGGAATCTTACAGCGGCGCCGCCGGACAGGATACAACCCCATCCTCCTCAGCCGCCGCTAATGGCGTAACCGGCGCGCAGGCAAGGGATCTGACGCCGTCCACAGCCGCCGTTCAGCCGGTGCCCGCCAGAGAGTCAGTCGCGCCCGTGATTTCCAACCTCAGTCCAGCGAACGGCTCGATCGCCGGCACCACCGTCAATTTCAGCGCCAGCTACAGCGATCCGGAACCATCCAGCGGCATCAAACTCTCAACGGCGATGCTTCACATTGACAACCGCCATCAAAGCGCCAGCGTTCCCACCGCCACGGGAATAACCTGTTTAAAAACCGGACTCACGGGCGGCACCCACATGATCGAGGCCTTCGTCTGCGACAATGACCTCAACTGCGGCAAGGCCACCTGGTATGTCACGGTCGACGCCACGGCGCCGGTCATTTCAAATCCACAACCTTCAGGCACGGTTAATTCGCACACCGCCGTTCTCAGCGCCGTTTTCAGCGATGGCGCTGGTGCGGGAGTAGATCCAGCCTCGGCTGCCGTCACCATCGACGGCGATGCGGTATCCGGTTGCTTGATTTCCGCGAATGGCCTCAGCTGCCCGGTTTCCGGACTCGCCGACGGCAATCATGCTATCCAGGTCGGCGTCTCCGATAACGTCGGCAACCATGCGGTCAGCAACTGGAGTTTTGCCGTGGACACAGCTGCCATCGGCGTGACCGGGCAACTGCCCGAAGCCGGCAGCTGGCTTACCGGGCCCTCGCCCGTGATTGGCGTGAATTTCCTGCCGGCAGGTTCCGGTGTCATCGATGCCTCGTCTATAACTGTACTTGTGGATGGAATCGACGTCAGCAGCGACGCCGATCGCGATGGCGGCGGCATCAGTTATGTGCCGCCCGGATCGTGGCTGGCGGAAGGATGGCACCATGTCAGCGTCACCGTGAACGACGACTCCGGGCACAGCGGACACAGCGAATGGAGCTTTGCCGTCGATACCGTAGCGCCCGGCATCGATAATACATCGCCGCGGGGAAACACCTCCTCGACCAAGCCGGCCATATCCGCAAGCTTCACCGACAGCGGCAGCGGCGTCGACCCGGCGGCCACGAGCTTTATCCTCGACGGTGTTGACCTGACGGCTGCCGCGACATTTTCCGGGAGTGGCATGACCTTTTCCCCCGGGGAGAGCCTCGCCTATGGCTCCCACAGCATGCAACTGGCCGTGCAGGACCATGCCGGCAACCGGCAGACATCGGCCTGGAGCTTCAGCGTTTCACCGCCGCCAGCCGCACCGGCGCCGGCTCCCTCATCGGGAGCGACGACCGGGTACGGATACTGGCAGACATCCGGAGCCTTCGGCGCCGGGGGCATCGGCAGCTGGACCATCTCGGGTTTCCAGGCCTTCCCTAATACCTATTACCTTCCCTGGTATGATTCAGGACCGGCATCTGGCGGGGTCAAGGAAGAGATCCTCATTCACAATCAGGGCGCCGGTGAAGCAGTCGTCACCGTCACCGTCGGGGCCGCCGGCAAATGGCAGGGAAAGGTTCCCGAGGGCGGCACCACGATCTGCGAGATGCCAGGCACCACCGGCGGTCCGGTCAGGATCGTTTGTCCCACCGGGCAGTCGCTGGAGGTAACCGGCCGCCTTACCGGGGCCGGCGCGGTCAGTGATACGCCGGCCGTTCCAGAGGACGCCCTGGAATCTACCCTGCTGCTTCCATGGTATGAAACACAGCCCGGCGGCCAGGGAAACTCCGCCCTGTTGATCGCCAATGCCGGGGGCAAGGATGCGTCGGTTGACGTTTATGTCGGGGACCCGGCCATTCCGGAGTCGCTCAAAGGGCACTTCTCGATCGCAACCGGCGCCGCTGTCCGCTCACAGATACCCGACACCGCCGGAGGTCCGGTGCGTATCGCCTGTAGCAACGATCAGCCCCTGATTGCAGGGCTGGAGGTCAGCTATCAGGGCTCAGCCGCCGTGATCGCGGCATCGGGAATCTCCCACCTCAATGACAGGTACATGCTGGAGCCGGCGGCGGCCGGGGTAGCCGGGAAAGCAGCAAAACTTTTCATCGGCAACGGCGAAGGCGAGAACAGAAGGGTCGAGATCACTATCGCCGGCAAGCGCCTGAGCGATCCCGCCAACCCGGATAATGATTTCTTTATCATCCCCGCGCAGGGCGCCCAGGCCATCGACATCGACAGATCACAGGGTGAGCCGGTGGAAGTCTTTTGCAGCGACTGCACCCTGGGTGAGGGAATCGCCGTGAGCGCCTTCAGTCTAAGCGATGGTTCGGTTTCCTTTGCCGGGGTAACGATCCCAGAATCATCCAGCTAAAGCGCTGAGCCCCCGTGGTCCCTGACTCTCAAGCTGTGCCATTTGACACACTTTGAGCGTCAAAACTCGTCTTTTCCACCATTACTTCCTCTTCCGGAGTCCGTCTATTGCGCAAGATATAAATAAGCGTCAGTGCATACAGACGACATAACTACCTGCGAATTGCAATTTTTTCAGGCATCGCTTAAATAAACGTCTGACTTGGCATGGAAATTGCATTACTTTCTTCCAAAACCCCAGATAACCGATTAAAAGGAGGATCGATGAAAAAATCTACCAGGATCGGTATCGGCGCCGGAGTCATTGCTTTGGGCGGCATCATCGCCATAACCCCGCGCTTCCTGTTCCCGGTGTGCGAGTACAATGGCATATTCATGCAGCTTGCCAACGGCAGGACCGATTACATGCACTGTCACTATACGACCGTGGCATCGTACATACTCGCGGGCATCATAGGCCTGATCGGTACCACCATTTTATTCGCCAGGGAACGCGAGACCACCCGGCTGTTGTCCGTCGTGCTGGCGGGCGCCGCGGCTGCAGTCATCCTGACACCGATAGTATTCCCCGTCTGCCAGAACCTTGACGATCCGTGCAACCACGGAACCAAGCCGATGCTGATCGTGATGGGCATCATCACCTTCTTCATGGCCGGCTGGTTGAGGGCTGCGTCCCGCAAGACACATGCCGCTTATAGCAGCAAGTCCGTTTCGGATACGACACAGCCACAACACCAGTAACAATTCAAGCCGGCCACTAGCACGGCGACGATTCAACCCGGCATAACCGCAGAAACGTGATCAAGGCTGATTATAGTGATGAAGTTGGCGGCAGCGGCGTCGACCCCGCCAGCATAATGGTCCATCTGGATGGCGGCAACATGCTCGATAACTGCCCGGTCCAGACTGCGTCTCACCTTGAATGCAGCGCGGCCGCGGCCGATCTGTACCGGGTGCGCATACCCTCGACGTCTATGTAATGGACAACAACGCTGCACTTTGATTACGATATAGCCGATGCGGCTCCGTCAAGCGGCTATTCGCCGATGAGCCATGTGAACGATACCAGTCCGCCAAGCGTCCCGGGCGTGACCGCTTAGGAATGCGGGCACGACCAATGCCAGGAGCTCTACCTTGACCTGCGTCGGCAACGGCAACGGCATCATCATGAACGGTCCGGCAACGGCCGACCCCGGTGACTTTGCTGCTGGCGATTCCACTACACCTACCCAGTGTGAATCTGATCGCAAAAACGTGCCTTCGCATCAATTCCAAAGAACCAGGAGAGACTGCATGATACAGCAAAAAGAAGCAGGACCCAGGCCTAATGAGAAACCGTGCCTGCTGCGGCATGA
>JAJZQT010000006.1:0-1437 GCA_021803005.1 Actinomycetes bacterium | reverse complement strand
CCCAGTGTGAATCTGATCGCAAAAACGTGCCTTCGCATCAATTCCAAAGAACCAGGAGAGACTGCATGATACAGCAAAAAGAAGCAGGACCCAGGCCTAATGAGAAACCGTGCCTGCTGCGGCATGATAACCTCAAAGAGATAACCTTCGAGTGCCCGGCCTGGCAGTGCAGCGTGACAGTACCGCCGGCGCCTTCATCCTGATGCTGATGCCAGCATAACCCGCGGCTAACATAGCACTTCAATATCAATGTATCAATCGCGAAAGCGGCCCCTAGGGGGCCGCTTTCGCCCTGTTTAAGCCAAAAATAACCCCATTTCTTCGCACCGTAGAGATAGATTAAGTAACCTCGTGTGATTGCCGATAAAGCTAGCGGCAGGGCGGAGAAACCTAGCCAAAGCTGGTTTTTCCTTCCCGCCGGATTATCCTTTAGGGCGAAGACGTAAAGTCATGACAGGGCAATGAGAACTAAACATTTTACTGATTGCTTCATAATAACGACAGCAAAGAGTTTTTCATCCAGAGGATTATCCTCGCCCAAGGGCAGGTCATCGATCTGGTCTGTTTCGACGAGAACGAGTCGGTCGAGAACGTAATCGAGGAAATCATGACCGAGCTACAAAGAAAAAAGATAGAGTTACAGACTTGTCCCCTCTGCAAGTCGAATCTTGTATATCCGGTTGAACGCTACCAGATGAATGACATGGAGTGGAAAGTCCTGATGCTTTGCCCGAACTGCCTCTGCAAACGAGAGCTGGTCGTCGACCGTGAAACTGTCCGCGAACTGCTCAAGAACGCCAGAGTTGGCCGCGAGTCCCTCATGAAAGAACTGGATAACATGCAGAAGAAGAACATGGAGGAAGAAGCCGACAAGTTCATCCTGGCGCTTCACAAGGATCACATTCTTCCAATCGATTTCTAGTTATCGATCCGCATCGGGGCCGCGCTGAAGGATGGCGACGTAAAGCCGGTCATAACACAGAAACCAAGGGACGCCTTCCAAAGGGAAGGCGTCCCTTTTATTTACCCATTTACAGATGCCGGATTAAGTAATGTGTCCCTTAAATTGGCAATTTAGTTATGTGTCCCTAAAACCATGAATTAAGTAATGTGTCCCTTTTTTAGGTCTTTTTTAGGTCCTCGAGTTTTTCGCGATCTCCTGGAGGAACTGCTCGTTGGTCTTGGTGTCGCGCAGTTTGGAGATAAGCAGCTCTATGGCGGCGCCAGGGTCGAGTGCGTGCAGAACGTTGCGCACCTTCCAGACCTGAATCGCCTCGGCGTCATCCATCAGCAGCTCTTCCTTACGCGTACCGGAACGCTCAATATCGATGGCGGGGAAGATGCGTTTGTCGGCAAGCTTGCGGTCAAGATGCAGCTCCATGTTGCCGGTGCCCTTGAACTCCTCGAAGATGACCTCGTCCATCCGGCTGCCGGTAT
>JAJZQT010000071.1 GCA_021803005.1 Actinomycetes bacterium | reverse complement strand
GCCCAACGCCTGCAGCACGACCTCGGCGATGTCCATCACCTTTGGCTTCGACTCCGAGCGGTTCGAGGCCCCCTTGAGCACACGCTTGCACTGCTGGCAGGCGGTGATGATGGCGCCCGCGTCGATCGCTGCGGCTTCGTCGATCAGGTCCATGGAGACATAGTTGGCGAGGTCGGGATCGAGTATCTCGATGTCACCGCCGCCGCCGCAGCAGAGGGCCATCTCGCGGTTGTCGGGGAACTCGCGGTGGTCGAGCCCGGGAACCGCTCCCAGCACCTGCCGCGGCTCCCCGTAGACACCGGTGTTCCTGGCCAGGTCGCAGGGGTCGTGATAGGCGGCCTGCAGATCGACGCTCTCCTTGAGCTTGAGCTTGCCCTCGTCGATCAGGCGCTTCAAGTACTGCGTGTGATGCAGCATCTCGATCCCTCCGAGGTCGAGATAGTCATCCTTGAAAGTGTGATAACAGGAAGGGCAGGAGAACACCATCGTCTTGGCGCCGATCTTCCTGATTGCCTCGATGTTGTGGGCCATCAGCTCCTCGGTCTCGTCGCGCATGCCGCCCACGATCAAGGGATAGCCGCAGCACCATTCCTCCTCGCCCATGACCGTGAAGTCGACGCCGGCGCGGTCGAGGATCTCGACCATAGTCGCCGGTATGTCCTGAACGGCCGGCGAGAATGAGGCGATGCAGCCGACGAAGTAGATGACCTCGGCATGTTCCTTCTGGTAGAGGTCCTCGGGCGGATCGGGCATGAAGTCAACCCACATGGCCCGGTCGGCGTTGGGGAAGCTGGCGACGTTGTGCTCGGTATGCTCGGCCTCGATGACGGGGTCGAGCTTCTTGGAATAACGGCCGGCCCGGTACATGTTTTCCCGATTGGTAATGCCGATCTGCCGGGTATCGATGTAGGCGGGGCAGACCTCGCGGCAGCGGCCGCAGAGCAGGCAGTTGAAGACCTCGAACTGGAAGTCCTGCCATTGCTCCTCGGTCGGCTCGCCGCCGCCGGCGAGCCGGTTGGGGCCGTGCTGGCTGCGGATCATTTCCTTGAGCTGTTTGTGGACCCCGGCGTAGGAATAATAGAAGCGGAAATCGGGGTTCTTCTGCGAAGCAGTGGTGACCTGGCAGGCGTCGGAGCAGAGCTGGCACTTCATGCAGGCGTCGATCTCGATAAGCTGGCGCGCGTTGAACGGGATCGTCGAGGGCTTGCCCGCGAGCGCCCGCGGGTTGTGCGGCACCGCGTTGATCATCGTGTTCAGCGGCGTCATGAAGATGTGCCAGAGCTTGGTGACGAAGGGGATGGAGCCGAACAGCGTCGCCAGCATGATCGACGAGACGACCCACATCACCGTAGCCGCGGACTGCGAATGCAGGCCGAACAGTTCGATCGGTTTGGAGAGCGTCCAGGCGATGAACCAGTAACCGGCGATGTGGTTGGGCACGTCGTACGCCAGGATGGTGACCGCCTCGGCCAGAAAGCGGAAGAAGAACCAGCCTCCCAACAGGATCACCGCGAAGATCTCAAACGTGGTCGTCTTCAGGAAGAAGCTCTTGGCGATAAACCTCCGATAAATGGCGATGATCTCGCCGGTCAGCACCATGCCCGCGAACAGGTCGTTGAGGAAACCGTAAAGCGCATCGATATTGGAGAAGGCGGCGGTCCCCTGGCCGACCCCCTTAAGGTAATAGGCGTCCGAGAACGGCGAGATGAAAAAGTCCAGGATGGGGGAGCCGCCGGTGATGTCGTGGATCTCCGGCACCCGGGTGCCCGTCTTGATCTCGTTGATGGTGATGACGCCGACGTAGCCGATGATGATGAACTCTTTCATGATCCAGCGGAGCTTGTCAGCCTTCCATAAACGTGGTTGCAGGAAGATGTCGACGACGAAAGCCCGGATCAGCAACAGGATGTTGCGCGAGAAAATGTTCCGGAAGATGCCTCTGAGGCCGGCGCCGAAATCGTGCCTGCCCTTGAGCCAGATGGAGATGTTCCAGATGACGCCGGCGATCATGACGATCGCGCCGGCGATGAAGATCAGGGAAAAAAGCGGCGGTACGGTCATTGTCCTTCCTCCAGTTCCGAGCATCCAGGGTAGCTCTCTGTCAGTTCCATTCTGATCTTGGCGATGTCTTCCATGTTGGGGGCGAAGGGATAGCTGCGGATGTCTCCCGGCGGCCCGTCGCCGTAGGGCCTGGTGCAGGAGACGAGCTTGTCTTTCCCGGGGCAGCCGCTGGTCATGAAGGGGATGCCCGATTCGATGACGATCTTCTCTTCCTCGGGGTCGACGCCGAAACCGGCGATCCTGCCGGACTCGTCATAAGAGATGCTCCCGTAGCTGGTGAAGCCGTTCTGGATCATGTAGCTGGCCAGCTGCAGCCGCCGGTATTGTCCCGGCGGACAGGCTTCGCGGTCCGCCAGGGCCGAGCCCTCTTCCGGGTAGAAGGAGAACAGGTGCACGTTGGCGCCGAGGTCGTATACCCGCTGGATGGTGTTTGCCATTTCCCGCTCGGTTTCGCCCAGCCCCACGATCAGATGGCAGCCAGCCTTGCTGTCGCCGAACACTTCCACGGCGTCGGCCAGGCATTGCCAGTATCTTTCCCATTCATGAGGCCCTTTAACTGTCTTGCCGCGGTAGCGGTCGAACAGCTCCTCGGTGGCGGCGTCGATGGCGACGCTGCCGATCTCGGCGCCGGTGTCCTTGAGCGTCACGATATTTTCCCTGGTCATGACGGTGGGGGCCATGAGAATCGAGACGGCCGCGTCCAGCGGCTGCAGGCTGCGCGCGACCGCGAGCGTGTCCTCGACGGCCCTGCCGTGGGTGACCATGGAAATACAAACGCGGTCAACCCGTTCCGGGTGTCTGCCGATCCTGGCGATTATCTCCTCCAGGGGGAAGGACGGCCACTCCACGCGGATGAAACTTTTTTCGCTGAACCTGCCATCCCTCTGCCGCTGCAGACCGCAGTAGGCGCAGTTGCCGGCGCAGCCGCCCTCGTAAGTGAGCAGCAGGTTGATGCAGGAAAGGGTGGCGCCGCGGTAAAAGATGCCGGGCCTGAGGCCGAGCGTCATCGCCGCGGCCAGACTCATCTGCAATTGTGCCGGACTGTCAACTTTGATGCTTTCTGTCAATTTTCCCCTCTTTCGGTTCCCATGATTTTCATCAAGAGTTTCGACGAAATTCGTTAAACGAACCCACATATCGTCAGGGGTCCTCATAATATTCGTCATAGGCGATCCAGCTCTTTTTGATTGCCTCGCTCAATTCGCCGGCGTCCGCGGTCCAGAAGGGCAGCAGATACTTCCTGCGCGCGACCGCCAGGTCGAGCGTGTCGCCTAGAAAGAGTCGGCAGGAGTCCTCGTAATCTCCAAGTATCTCCCGGTCGCGCCCGGCCGCCGCTCTCGCGGCGGCCGCTCCCGCCAGCTCGCCGGCGAAGATGGCGTTGGCCACGCCGGCGCCGGTGACCGGATGGCACTGGCCGGCCGCGTCCCCGGCCAGGATCATGTTTTCATGCCACAGCTTCGACTGACCGCCGACGGGGATCAGGCCGCCGGTGCGCGCCAGCGGTTCGACGCTCCTTATCAGGCCCATTGCCAGCAGCTCGCGGGTAAAAACTTCCAGCGCCTCCCCGGGCCTGACCGCGCCGCCGGGGTCCACGCCGATGCCGGGATCCATGCCGATGCCGGGATCTACACCGATGCCTACGTTCGCGTCATCGCCTTTGGGGAAGACCCAGCCGTAACCTCCCGGTATCTCTTTCCGGAAAAAAATCTCAGTGGAATCGAGTTCGCGGCCCAGCGGCAGCAGGTATTGCCTGGCGTGGACGAACTCGTTGGCATCCAGGCCCATCCAGCTCCTGACCGCCGAGGCCGGGCCGTCGGCGCCGACGATGACTTCGGCCTGAATGGCCGATTGCCTTCCCGACTCGATCACCGTCACCTGGTTGCCGTCCACGCCGGTTGCCTTCGCACCACAGATGAGGTCAGCGCCGGCATCCCTGGCAAGGCCGGCCAGGCGGCGGTCCAGCCGGTCCCTGTTACAGATCATGCCCCGGAACGGCGTCTCGGTAACGCCGCCGTCGGGGAGGTGGGTGTTCATGGAATCCACCTTCTGGACGACCGCTTCACGGCCGAGTCCGAACCTGGTGGCGATCTGCACGGGGATGTACTCGGCGCACTGCACCGGCAGGCCGACTTCCTTTTTGCGGTCGAGCATGATCACGGACGCGCCTTCGGCGGCCGCGGCCGCGGCCGCCATGCTGCCGGCGGGACCCGCTCCGATCACGAGGACGTCACACCGCCGCACTGTTTTTCCTCACGTTCCCGAGCACCTTTTCCAGCAGCGGCAACTTGAGCTCGGTCTGGTTCTCGAACTGACCGGTATAAGCCTGTTCCTCCACCTCGAGCTGGTAACAGGTGTCCTTCTCGATGTCGATGAGCGCCGCGGGCAGCCCGGCTTCCCTGAAAGTCTCCTGATGTTTGACGAAAAAGGCCTCACAGCAGCAGCCAATGTAGGACCTGGTGCCGTTCTCGCGGCAGGCGGCCAGGGTGTCTCTGAGGTGTTCGTAGTTATGGATGGTGATGACCTGAAGTCCCAGGCCTTCAGCCAGGGCGTAAGCGTCGCCGACGCCGCACTCGCCGCACTGGTCGCAACCGTCCACTTCACGGAACTCGCAGTCGATCTTCTTGGCGCAATACGGCAGCAGCAGCAGGGAACATGATTCTACTGCTTCCTCAAAAGTGCCGTTGACGGTGAAGACCGAATTGGCGTCGGCCAGGTCGATGCCGTGACCGGCCAGATCCATCTTTGCGATAGCGGTCTCGATGGCCTCGCGGAAGTCGGCGGGGGAGAGGCCCAGCATGTCCGGGCTGACGCTTTCGAAAAAGGCTTCGATGACGGCGCCGGCGTCGCCAAGCGGTATGTTCTTCAGAGCCGCTTCAAGGTCGAATATCGTGCGGCTTGGGTTGATGAAAAAGTCTCCGGTGATGAGAGCATACTTGAGCCGGCGCCGCCGGGCGTCGACGCTGACCGCGGTCCGGATCAGCCCGCCGCCGGTCTTGAGGGCGGACCTCAGGATCAGGTGCTCTTCGGGAGGGTCTTCGACCAGGTTGATCCAGTCCCTCTGCCGATGCTCCTCCCGGAAGCGCTCATAAAGCTTCAGCTCATCGCCGTTCATGGGGCCTTCAGCGAAACTCACGCCCAGGGACTGCTCGAAACCATGCCTGAGCGCCGCTTTCACTTCCTCCAGAGCCGGCAGCCGGCCCAGCTCGTCCTTCAGCGAGGTGACGCGCTCCCGCGCCGACGACAGGCCTTTGGCGGACAGCTTTTCCGTGGGAATCCTAAGGGCCCTGATCATGCTCTCCACGTCGAGGTCCACCAGCAGGGTTCCCTGGAAGAGCAGGGCGTCGCCGTCGAAGACGCCGCCGGTGCCGGAAATCTTTTTGCCGTTGACCTCGATATCGTTACGTGGTCTAAAGGCGGTCTTGACGCCGAGCAGTTTGAGGCCGGCGACCACCCCCTCCGAGACTTTCACGCTGATGTCATCGGCGCGCAGGCCGAAAGCGGCCTTGCGGGCGACGATCTCCCAGCCGAGGTGGGTGGAATCGAAGTAAAGGGCGCCGCCGCCGGTTATGCGCCTCTGGATCTCGATGCCGCGGCCGCGGCAGAAGTCTTCCCTCGCCTCCTGGGCGACGCTCTGGAAGTAGCCGACCAGGACGGCGGCGGGCGAGTACTGAAGAAAATGAAGGGTGTCGGGGGAAGCGTTCCGGCTCCTGGCTTTGAGGAGCGCGGAGTCGATGGCGACGTTATCCGTCGCCGTCCGCGCTCCCGTGTCCAGCAGACGCCATTTTTTCATCTGAGTCATCTTTCATGTCTTCCTGGTAGATTAGGGCGCAGCATTGCTCGGAGAAGCCGGGCTCGAGGCCGAGATCGGACGCCAGCTCCACGATTCCCTCGGCGGGATAGGCGATTCCGTTGAGCCCGGATTTGAGCGCCAGCGCGTCAGTCCGCAGTTTGTGTTCGCCATACGGCCTGGCGCAGCCGAGAAGGATGGGCAATTCCGGGAACTGCAGGCGCGCCTTTAAAAACAGCTCGCCGACCTCTTCCGGGGAAGGCGGAGCGATGTCCTGCATGGGCGTTCCCGGCTGCGAGGTCAGCACCACCAGGACCAGGGAGGCGACCGCGTGCCTGGAGATCATATCCAGCGCCGCGGCTTCCCCTTTTATCTTGCCGAAATTAAGTCCGATGACCACGTGCGGCGCTGTCTTGACGCCGCTCTCACACAGAAGGCGCAGCGAGTTTTCAAAGTCGGCGGCGGTTGCATCGAGGTGGTAGACGTCCCTGATGGTGCCGTCGTCGCCGATGATGTCGATCATGGCGATGTCGATGCCGGCCACAGCCAGGCCCCGGGCCAGGCGCTCGTCCACCAGGCCGGTGTGGACAGCGATACTGAATCCCCGGTTCTTGAGTTCGGCGATTGCTTCCAGGAAATCGTGAAGGGGGACGGTCCCGTCAGCCAGCGAGCCGCCGCTGATCAGAAGGCCGCGACCGCCCCTGGCCTGGAGCCTGTCGCCGATCTCGAGCAGCTCGGCGGGCGATCCCGCCTCGTACATGCTCTCGAGGATCCGGGCGCGGCAATGGTCGCACTTGAGCCTGCAGGAGCTGCCCGTCACCGAAACCGGGATGAAGAACGGCTGGGAGCTGTTTTTAAAGCCGCTGGTCTCGTAGCGCTTGAGCGATGGCGCATAGAAGTGGACCCGGCTGCCGAAATTGGCGCGCGCCGACTCCCACCCCGGGCGGAGTGAATCCGGTATGGTCGGGTCCAGTCGTTCCGATTCTTCTTTTATCTCTTCGGGCAGTGCCTGTTTCCGTTCTTTTAGCGTTGATAGCGGCGGCCGTTTTGCTGCCGTGCGGCCGGGAAATCAGTCGCAGTTGAGCAGGTCCTTGCTCTTGAAGTCCTCGAGCTCGGCCTCCATCCAGCTCCTGATGGCCTCTTCACCGTGGGGCAGATCGGCCAGGTCCTCTTCCGCGTTCGAGGGTTCGACGAGGACGATCCAGTTGTTGTAGTTGTCATCATTCACCATCGAAGGATTGGAAACAACCGCGTCGTTGACCTCGAGGATCTTGCCGGAAACCGGCGACCGCATCGGTCCGATGAACTTGCCGCTCTCGATGTTGCCGAAGGCATGGTCTTTCCTTATCGCCCGGCCGTTGGGGAAGGTACGCATCTGGGCGAGGTCGCCTGCCGCCCACACGCCGAAGGCGTCGAGACCCATTCTGATCTTGCCGCCTTCGACTTTTGCCCAGACGTGGTCCTTTTTGTGGTAATACAAATCGTCAGGAAGCTCCCAGTTGCACTCTTCCTTGGTACCAGCGGAAATCAAAGCCATAATCGCCCCTTATTTCTTGATGTAGAAGTGCCAGTAAGTGCCGCTCGGGTCTGCTTCCACCTCGCATTCCCAGCCGCCGGCGTCACAAAGCGTCGGCAGGCTTTCCTTGACAGCCGGTTCATAATCCACCAGGAACTCAACCACGTCCCCTGCTTCGACGGCTTTCATTCCTTTTTTGGCCGAGAGGTTGGGATAGGGGCATTTCTGCCCCCGGCAGTCTTCGGTTTTTACTAGTGTCTGATCCTTAAGCGCCATTGTTTCTTCCTCTCAGGCAAAGTTGACTACCTTGTTTTCGACGATGAGATCAACCAGCTCGTTGTAATCGATTATCTTGGCGCCGCCCAGCCGTGAAGCCACGCCTCTTTTTTCAACGTCCTCCTTGACGGCATAGACGTCGCTGAGGCCGGACGTGTCCGCATAGACGCCATCCTGGACCAGGACAACCTTGGCGTCGCTGTCGCGCTTGGCCGTGTCCAGACCTATTTTGGCGAAGGGAAGATCAATCAGGTAAAGTGCCATTTTTTATCTCCTAGAAGTCGTAGACGACGTCGTTTTCAGCGATCAGTCTTGCCAGGTCATCCCTGGTGATCACCTTGTATGTCTCATCGAGATCGCCCTCGGATATTCCTCTCTCGTCAAGCGATTCCTTCTCGACATAGTAGTGGGTCTCACTGATGTCGGCTATCGTTTTCACATAACCGGCGGACTCGCTCTTGTCCGAGCCCTTGAGGCAGTAGAAAGCGCCGTCACCGGCGTAGGCGCAGGTGACCTTGTGCTCGTCCATACCGCTCATCATTCCGACGACGGCCCGCATGCCTTCGGTGTAATAGATTGCGCCGAAGGGGGCCCGGAGGAACATGAAGAGAATATTCTTTTCCATTTTCTTACCCCTTTATCCTATAGAGTGATTACCCGGTCGGCCCGGCCAACAAATGCCGCCCAATCGGGAATGCCGCCGACCTTGATGCCTTCAAAGAAGTACTTGCCCTTCTGCTGTCCGCGGGCGTTGACGCAGATGCCGCAACAGACTATCTCGGCGCCCTTGTCGACCAGTTCCTTGAAGTAATCTCCGGGGACCTTATCCCAGTCCGCGAACTCCTGGGTGCTGAGCCCGTTGTAGATCCCGTCCAGGTAGCAGAACATGGTCACCTCGTGCCCCTTGTCCAGGGCAGCCGCGGCCAGCTTCGACACGGTGGACCATTTTTCCGTCTGGAACGGCCCTTCAGTTAACAAGAAGTTTATATTAGCCATTTTCTTTCCTCTCTTCGTTTAATGAAGCCATTACTGAAATTTTGTCGGAATCAAAGACCACCTCCTGCGAAGTTTTGCCCCCATGTTGTTTTCCGGTATTCGGCAGCTGAACCGTAACCCTACAGTTATTCCCTCCAAATGTTATTTCTATTCGCAGTTGAAGTTAGCCAAAGTTAAGGAAGCTCTGATTAAGTCCTCCGGCGAAAGCATATGATAAAATAGCTCAAAGTCAACCAGGGAGGTCACCTTGAAGCAGGTCAGTTTCGCCAGTCTGGCTTACGAGGGCAAGAAGAAGCAGAC
>JAJZQT010000070.1 GCA_021803005.1 Actinomycetes bacterium | reverse complement strand
CTAGATGAGACAGCCTACGTTCGCATGGCTGAAAACCTTGCCTCCGGCAACGGGCTACTGGACATCAGCGGGTTGACCGCGACCCATTTCTCACCGCTTCTGCCGCTGCTGATTGCAGGCGTGGCTGCAATTGTGCGCAACTATGTCCTGGCCGGTTACATCGTGGTCACGGTATTTGGCACCCTGCTGTTGCTGCCTGCTTACCTGTTGGGCAAGGAGCTGGTGAGCAAGAATGTAGGCCTCGCGGCGGCCGCTCTGGTTGCTGTTATGCCACTCATGGTCGACTACTCGTCACGTATTTACACCGAGAGTGTTTACATCTTCTTCCTGCTGCTTGCGATTGTATTCGGTCGGCACATGCTCATGGGCTGCCGGATCCCGTGTGGCACACTTGCGGGCGCGGCGCTGGGGATGGCTTATCTGGCCAATCCCTCAGCCGTATTTTATCTGGTGGCCTTGCTTGGCCTGGCCGTCATCATCGGCTTCCACCGCGGCATCTGGCGCCAGCTCGCCAAGGCGCTGGTATTTTTCCTGATCTTTTTTCTCCTTTACGCAACGCCATACGTTATTTTCTTGCACGGCGAGCTGGGCAGGTGGACCTATAGCGGCAAGATGCCCGGCAATATTTATGCATCAACCCACAATCTCAGGGCCGGCACGCTGGCCTGGGAGCAGGATCTGCTCAGCTTGACGCCGGACAATCAGGAAATTAAGGTGCTGCGGCTGGAAGACGAGGGCGATCCCTTGACGACTTTCCTGAAACATCCAGGTCAGGGCGCCAAGGTCTTCGCGCAGCAGAGCTATGTCTTTTATACCGAGGTGTTGCCCAAGGTCCTGCCTCTGTGGCTGTTGCCGCTATTGGGGCTGGGCCTGTTCGCGCGCGGATGGAGCCGCCGGCGGGCGACCGGGGTCGGCTATCTTCTCATCATGATGACTCCGGCATTGCTGATCTTGAGCATGTATGCGCACGACCGTTTCTTCATGCCTTTCTTGCCAATGGTACTGGTTTGGGTTGCCGAGGGTTGGCTTAAGCTCGATGACTGGTCATATGAAACCGCTGACCTGTCTTTGGGAAACAAATACCGTGGCGGCTGGAAGCGCCGTATGCCGATCATTATCGGCGCGCTGGTGCTGCTGCCACTGCTCGCCAGCGCCGCCGCTACGGTTGGGAAGCAAAATTATCCGCTTGGCTATGAGGATGCGGGCCTGGCCATCAAGCTGGATGGGGGCGAGGGCAAAAGGATCATGAGTCGCGAGTACAGCGCCGCCTATTACTCGGGAGGAACGGCAGTGCCGCTTCCTTGCGCCGATTATGATCGCACCACGGCCTATGCCCGAAATAAGAATGTGGACTATCTGGTGATAAACAAGTCGGAGCTTGCAGGCTGGCGTCCGCAACTGGAACGCCTGACCTCTGACTCATCGAGCCATCCGGAATGGCAGCTGATAGATACTGTCCGCCCGGGAACCGGCGGGGAAACGTTGATTTTCCATCTGGTTAGTTGAAGTGTCGAAGCGAACGGATTCTCAGGTAGAATAAATGACCATGAATGCCGGCAAGAAAATAGTCCTCTTATATCCGCGGAACCATTTTGAGAAGGTCTACCATCCGTGGACCTGGGCGCCGCTGCCGATCCTGGCGGCGTCAGCGCCGCTTTTCGCGGAGGGCTTCGACGTCAGGCTCATCGACGCCAACGTCGAGCCGGCATGGCAGCAGCGGCTGGTCGACGAGTGCCGCGATTCCCTCATGCTCGGCATCAGCTGCATGACCGGGCCGCAGATCCACTTTGCCCTGGAGGCGGCGCGCGCCGTTCGCGGGGCGGGGCTGAAGCTGCCGATCATCTGGGGCGGCTACCATCCCTCGATCCTTCCCGAACAGACCAGCCAGAACCAGTACGTCGACGCGGTCGTGCGCGGACAGGGGGAAGTGACCCTTCTGGAGATCGCCAACCTGCTCGATCAGGGGGAAGATTTTACCGGAGCCGACGGCATCACTTTCAGCCGCGGCGGCGAGACGGTCAACAACCCCGGGCGCCCGGTGGCCGACATCAATTCTTTTCCGCGCCTGCCGTACGAGAAGCTCGACAATCCCAGGCAGTATCTCAACAACATGCATGTGGGCAGCCGGGTGATCAATTACGTTTCCAGCCAGGGCTGTCCGGCGCGGTGCCAGTTCTGCGCCGAGCCGCTGGTCTACGGGCGCGCCTGGAAGGCCTACACGCCCGAGCGGGTGCTGTCCGACCTCGAATGGCTGGAGAGCTTCCTCGGAGTCAATGGCATCATGTATTTCGATTCCACCTACTTCGTCAAGGAAAAAAGGGCGCGCGAGATCTCCCGGGGAATGATCGAGCGGGGCATGAAGTTCGGCTGGGCGGCAAACGCGCGTGCCCCGCAACTCGGCAAGTTCGCCGACGACACCTTCGACTTGTTAAAGCGGAGCGGCCTCTGGGCTTTCCTCGTCGGCGCCGAGAGTGGCTCGCAGTCGCAGCTGACCAGCATGCAGAAGGACATCGAGCCGGAGGACATCCTCGAGGCGGCCAGGGTCGCCAGCAAGCATGGCATCAAGATCTCATACAGCTTCATCGTCGGCTTTCCGGGAGAGACCGCTGCGGAGATCGAGGAGACCTGGGACGTCATGGAACAGGTCTCGAAGATAGTCGGCGAGTACAATTCCCAGCTGCATTTCTACGCGCCGACCCCGGGGAACGCCCTTTACGACAAGGCTGTCGGGCTCGGGCTCAAGGGTCCGGAGTCGCTGGAGGAATGGGCTCAGTTCACGACCGTAACCGGCCGCCTTCCCTGGATGGACAAGAGTTTCCAGAACCGCATGAAGCAGCGCGAGTTCTACATGGTCTACGGTTATCCCTCCGAGTGGGTGCGCCGCCGGGCCGCCCGCAGTTCTCTCAGGCGCGTCTATGTGAGCGTGGCCAGCGCCGCCGGCAAAACTCGCTGCCGCCTCCACTACTGGGGCCTGCCGGTCGACTGGTGGCTGCTGCGGGGGATGCGCGAGGGCACGTCCGAAGATTGACGCCATCCTGAATGCCCGAATTTGAAGATTGATGCTTTTTCTTCAGGTAAATACTTCAATTGCATCATGTTTTTTTAACCTTCCCGTGTAAAATTAAAGCCATCGCAGGTAATACTGCTGTTTTGCTCGTGAAATCGCTCCGGGGCGAGCCTCATAGCCGAAGGCTTCCCGGAGTTTTTCTTTCCCCATATGGGTGGGATTATTTTGGTACCTTTGAATAAGCGGAGCCTTCTGCCGGCGATTCCCGTGCTGGCCGCCCTGGCGATCCTGTGCGCCTTATCTTCATTGGCGGTGGCGTCCCCGGAGTGGTCTGAGGCGGCCGTCATCACCGATTCCTTCGATCAGGCCAATCCCGCCGTCAGCGGCAGCATCGTCGTCTGGCAGGATTATCGCAACAAGCAGATCGTGCCTCCCAATACCGGCACGGGTTGCCCCGGCGCGCAGAACTGCACCGCGGCCGACATCTACGAGCGCGACCTGGCGGGCGGCCCCGAGCAGCGGCTGACCTCCACCTACAATGCGCTGGATCCGGACATCAGCGGCAACAACGTCGTCTGGCGCAACTGGGACACCGGCAAGATCGTGGTCCATAATCTCACCACCGGCGCCGAGCAGGATACCTCGACGGCCGCGGCCCAGATGGTCAGTCCCTCCATCAGCGGCAACATCGTCGTCTGGACGGATTACCGCAACAGCACCGATTACGGTGACATCTACATGCGCGACCTGACCCAGCCGGCGGACGCCCCCGTGAGCGCCGCCGATCCCTCGCCGGCGATCCCGTATCCCACCAAAGACAAGCGCAACCCCGACATCGACGGCAGCATCGTCGCCTGGGAGGACATGCGCAACGCTTACCAGGATTCCTCCGGCTGGTGGCACAATCCGGATATCTACATGAAAAATCTTACGACCGGAGTGGAACAGGCCGTCTGCACAGATGCCTCCGACCAGTACAATCCCGTCGTCGCCGGCCATCGGATCTACTGGCAGGATTTCCGCAACGGCAACTGGGACGTCTACATGAAGGATATCGATACCGGCGTGGAAACGAGAGTGACCAACAACGCTGCCAGCCAGAGCTGGCCCGGCGCCAGCGGCGATTTCGCGGTCTGGAAGGATACCCGCGACGGCGGTGAGGCCACCTATTTCAGAAACATGGTCGCCGGCCTCGACGAGCGCATCAGCGCCCCGAATCCGGCCTCGGCCCAGAAGATGCCGGCCATCAGCAGCGGCCGCGTCGTCTGGATGGACAAGCGGGCCGGCAACTGGGACATCTACGCGGCGCAGGACACGGTGGCGCCCCAGATCGGCGCGGTTGCTCCGTCGGGCCTGATAGTGGGCAACAGCCCGACGGTGTCGGCGGCCTACTCGGACGGCGGCGCCGGCGTCGACCGCTCCTCGGTGGCGGTCTCGCTCGACGGCGCGCCTCTGGCCGGCTGCACCGTTACCGACAGTGGCGTGTCCTGCCCGGCCGGCAGCGTTCCCGATGGCCACCACAGCATCAGCGTCAATCTCAAAGACCTCTCCGGAAATGCCGCGCCTGCCAGCGGATCGAACTTCGACGTCGACACAGCCGCGCCTTCGATCGCGGGACTGTCGCCCGCGGGCACGGGAAACTCCGGCACCGTGACCCTGGGCGCCGACTATTCCGACCTCGTTTCCGGCGTCAACGCCGGCTCCGCCAGCATCTCTCTCGACGGCGGCGCTATTCCCGGCTGCAGTGCCTCGGCTACCCATATAAGCTGTACCGCCGCGGTTGCTGACGGTCCGCACGCATTTACCGTCAGCGTCGCCGACAACGCCGGCAATGGAGGCTCCGCCGCGGGAGCGTTCACGGTCGACACCGTGGCTCCGGTCATCGGCGGCGTGGCTCCAAGCGGCTGGCTTGCAAGCACGTCGACCGTCATCAGCGCCCCTTACAGCGACACCGGCACGGGGGTTGACACGGAATCTGTTTCTGTCAGCCTCGACGGCGCCGCCGTCTCTGGCTGCACGGTAGCGGCAGGCTCGGTCTCGTGCCCGGTCTCCGGCCTGTCCCAGGGAGCGCATTCGGCCGGCATCAGCCTCAGGGATGTGGCGGGCAACCCGGCTGCGGGGTCGGCAAGCTTCAATATGGATTCGCAGGCTCCGCTGGTGGGCCCGATCGCGGCCGTGGTTGCGCCGGGAACGGTGGATGCCGCCATCGATGCCGACCTGAGCGATCCGCTTCCGGGAAGCGGCGTCAACGCCGCCACGGTTCAGGTGATCCTGGATGGCAGCGCCTACACTGGTTGCCTGGTGACGGCGTCGCACGTTTCCTGCAGCCTCACCGGACTGGCGATGGGGCCTCACACCATTACCATTAACGCGTCGGATAATCTCGGCAACGCCGGCACGGCTTCGAAAATTTTCGCGGTGGCTGATTCCGTGGCGCCGGTTATCACCGCGCCGGCGCCCGTGGGAACAATTACCACGGATTCATCACCTATCAGCGCCGCCTATTCAGATGACTTTCCCTCGAGCGGCATCGATACCGGATCGGTGCTGCTGCAGCTCGACGACAGCCCGCTGGCCGGGTGCGCGGCATCTACCACATCGGTATCCTGTCACACGGTCGGCCTTGCTGAAGGCAGCCACCAGGTGTCACTGAGCCTGAGTGATTACGCCGGCAATTCCACCTCCCAGGCCTGGAGCTTTACGGTGCAGGCTGGCCCCATCGCCAGAGGCTTCTCACCGGCCGCGGGCGCGATCGTCAACAATCCGCTGGCCCCGGTCTCGGCGGCATGGGTTCGCAACGGCGCCGACATCGATGCCGCTTCCGTCAGTGTTTACATCGATGGAGTACTGAAGGCGTCGCCTGCCATCACCCTAACCGGCGGCGCGGCTACGGGCGGGTTCAGCTTCCTGCCGGAATGGGGAACGAGGTTTGCCGACGGCGCCCATTCAGTGCGCGTGGTCGTCTCCGATGTCAACAAGAGGGTCACCGATCAGACCTGGAGCTTCACGGTTACATCGCCGTCGCTATCGCTGTCGACTGTCGGTGTCTACTGGTCAAGCTATGCGAATTATGTCAACAGGAATCTGTCGGTGCGCGACCGCCTGATGGATCCCGGCACGGGCGCATGCCAGGCGGCAAAGATAGAGTTGGGGACCGCTTCCAATGGGGTGATGCTGCTCGATCCGCTTCCCTTTGACGTGGGAAATATCAGCAGTGGCGCTTCGGCCGACTATATTTTCACGTACCTGATACCGGCCGGGGTGACCCGGTTCAGGGCCGTCAGCTACGCCAGCTGCCAGGATGACGGCGGCAACACTTACTGGATGCCCGGGCCGCCGCCCGTCTTCTAGATCTCCAGTTTTCCTCCGGACCTTTTCCCCATGGAGGCGTCGATGCCACCACTGCGCTGCTGCTGGATCATGGCGATATCCTCTGCCAGCCGCAGCAGACGCTGGGCGACTTCCGATGCAGTCCAGTCCCGGCCCTCGCGCGAAATGGTTGCAGCCTCGGCCCTGATTGCATCCTCAAGTTGTTTGTATTCCACGTTTCCACCTCGGATCCAGATGATCAAATGCTTATTTCTTCCCGCATCCGGAATTCTTAACCGCCCGCCGCCGCGTTCGCCATAAAGCATTTGTGGTAAGCTGGAGCACAGCGGCGGCCATCGATCAGAGCCTCCGGCGTCTGTAGACCGAACTACATCGATCTTTACCAGGTCCATTATCAGTGACAACCTTTAAGACAGTCCTGTGGCACTCGAGTTATCTGCTCGGGTCGAGGCTGCTGGCCCGTCTCATTTATATCGTTTTTTTTATTTACGCTGCCTTGCGCTTGGGGCCCGAGCTGTTGGGCGTCCTTTCCTTAAACCTCTGGCTGGCCACCGCCGCCGGCATCGGAGGCCATGGCGTTACCATCCTGCTCTCTGGCGGTGTGCGCCTTTCAGAGCTTAGATCCTTGATGGGGAGCTGACATGTGCGGCATTGCGGGCGTGGTCAGAAGCAGCGGTGTCCGCGGGGGCGACGCCGCCCAGGCGCAGAAGATGGCCGACATCATGCGGCACCGCGGCCCCGATGACGAAGGCCTGCGGGAAGCGGATTTCTATGTCTTTAGCCACCGGCGCCTGAGTATTATCGATCTCGCCGGCGGCCATCAGCCCATGAGTAACGAGACCGGCGACATCTGGCTGGTCTTCAACGGCGAGATCTACAATTTTGGCGAACTCCACGACAAGCTGGTTGCCTTGGGGCACAGCTTCCGCAGCCGCTGTGACACCGAGGTCATCATCCACCTCTACGAGGAATACGGACCCGGCTGCGTCTCCCGGCTGAACGGCATGTTTGCGCTGGCAATCTTTGACGAGCCGCGCCAGCGGCTGTTCCTGGCCCGGGACCGCGCCGGCATCAAGCCTCTCTACTATTCTCTGGACGGCGGCGTGCTTCGTTTTGCCTCTGAAGCCAAGGCGCTGGTGATGACGGCCCCGCGGCCGCCGGAGCCCGACCCCCGCTCGGTGATGGACTTTTTTGCCCTGAGCCTGGTTCAGGGAGGGCGCACGGCTTTCAAGGGCATCAGCGAGCTCGAGCCGGCCCACTCGCTGACCTGGGAGCTCGGGGACGGCCGGCCACGGCTGGAACGCTACTGGCGCCTGTCTTACGCCAGCAAGATTGACCTGGTGGGGGAGGACCTGGCGGCGGAGGTTTCCAGCCTGATCGAGGATGCCGTGCGCACCCATCTGATCAGCGACGTGCCCGTGGGCACCTATTTGAGCGGCGGCCTCGATTCCAGCCTGGTGACGGCGGTCGCCGACGGCTACTTGCCTCATCTGAACACTTTCTCTGCCGGCTTCGTCGGCAAGGAAAAAGTGGACGAGCGGGTCTTTGCCCGCGAGGCGGCAGCCATGCTCGGCACCGACCACCACGAAGTGGAGGTGGGCCCCGGCGACTTTATCACCAATTTGCGCAAGATCATCTGGCACATGGATGAGCCGACCCTGAGCCCGGGGGTCTATCCCTATTATTTTCTCTGCGGACTGGTAGCGGACTCGGTCAAGGTGGTGCTGGGCGGGCAGGGCAGCGACGAGCTTTTCGGCGGTTACCCCCGCTACCGCATGGCGCTCCTGGAAAACGATATGGCCCTGTCGGCGCGGCGCCTGCGGCTGCTGCATCTGGCGGTGGACGCCAGGGAGTACAAGCGCCGCTACGGAGCCGGCAGCCTCAAGAACGAGCTGCTCCGGCTGGGCGCGCCGGCCGACCGGCGCATCTACGAGATCGTCAGCGGTTTCCATCCCCGGCGGTTGCCGCAGCTTTTCAGCGCCGGATTCCGCCGGGAGGTGCAGGAATACGACCCCTTGACAGTGTTTCAGAACTCCCTGGACGAGTGCGATTCGGACAGCCTCATCGACCGCATGCTCTACAACGACTACCACAACATGCTGGCCAGCATCCTGCGCACCGAGGACCGCATGAGCATGGCCCATTCCATCGAGTCGCGGGTGCCGTTGCTCGATTACCGGCTGGTGCAGCTGGCCGCCTCTATCCCGGCCGGCGCCAAGGTGAGCGGCGACGAGCCCAAGCTGATCCTCAAGCAGGTGGCCCGCGGCCGGGTGCCGGAGAGCATCATCACCCGCCGCAAACAGGGGTTTTCTGCCCCCATCGACAGCTGGTTCATCGGCGCTCTGGGCTCCGAGGTGCGCGAGTTGCTTCTGGGAGAACGCGCCCGGGCGCGTGGCATTTTCGAATCTAGCCATGTGGAGCACCTGCTCAAGCGGGCGCTGGAACAGAAGAAGGACATCTGGCGCCTGTGGTCCCTGGTCACTTTCGAGATGTGGTGCCGGATCTTTGTCGACGGTGAGACTGGGAGGATGGCCGAAGGCTTCCAGGGCGACTGATTTGCTACCGGCTCTGGCCTTCCTGTCAAGCGCCAGCATGTCGACGACGTTTAAATTAGTCTTTTGTTGCTTT
>JAJZQT010000069.1 GCA_021803005.1 Actinomycetes bacterium | reverse complement strand
GACCGTTTTCCTCCAGATAGCCGCAGGTGGCCTCAAACAGCTTTGCCGCCAGGTCGTGTTTCTCCAGCAGGTGACGGAACTTAAGGATAGTGCTCTCGTCGGGCACCGGGTCCTGTCCCAGGTCGATCAGACGAGTCAGCTTTCGCCGGAGGACTTAATCAGACCTTCCCTAACTGGCCGGCGGCGGTGCCGGCGCTGAGGCTCTGGCCGGCAGGCAGGGTCACGGTGAAGCTGGAGCCCTTCCCCGACGACTCTACCTCGATCGCGCCGTTCATCAACTTCGCCAGCTCGTGGGCAATGGAAAGACCCAGGCCGGTGCCGCGCACACGCCCGGCGGCCCGCCCGCGGTAAAACCGCTCAAATACACGCGACAGCTCATCGGTGGGGATGCCCGATCCATGGTCGGCCACGGTGAAGCTGACGCTCTTGCCGTTGTGACTGCCGGAAACCTCGACAGTGGCGCCTTCCGGAGAATATTTAAGGGCGTTGTCGATGAGGATGCGCGCCAGCTGGGCGGTGCGGTCAGGATCGCAGGAAGCCACGAGATCTTCCGGCAGCGCCGAGGTGTCCACCCGCGAATCGTGCGAGACTGAATAGGCTGTGAATTCCCTGGCGACGGTGTCGACGACGTCCTTGAGCTCGACGCGGCTGGCGCGGACGTCGATCGCCCCCGAATCCATCTGCGACAGATCGAGCAGCTTGCGCGCCAGATCGGACAGCCTGTCAACCTGCTCCCGCATGGTCGCCACAAACTCTTCCTTGGTGCTCTCGTCGACGTCCTCGTCCTGCAGCAACTCGAGGAAACCACCCAGCGAGAACAGCGGCGTCTTCAGCTCGTGCGAGGCGTTGGCAATAAAATCGCGGCGGGACTTTTCCATCTTGACTTCCTGGCTGACGTCGCGGAGCACCAGCAGCGAGACCAGCTCAGCCTGGTCGGAGAGGAACGAGGTGTGGACCTGCATCGCCCGCTCGCGCGGCAGCATGAAAGTGTCCTCGCGAAACGGGTGCTCGGGATTCATCGAGAGCCAGAGTTCGTAGATCTCGTCCGGGAGACATTCCTTCAGGGAACAGGGCACCGTTATCTCGCGCCCGAGCAGCCCCTCCGCCGCCGGGTTGGCGACGATGATGTTGCCGTCGATATCGATGCCGACGACGCCCTCACTGAGGTCGTCGAGCAAAACCTTGGCACGTCTTTTCTCATTATCAACCTGCTGGAAGGCCGAGCCCAGCTTGCTGCCCATGTCATTGAAAGTCATGGCCAGTTGGCCGAGCTCGTCTCGTGACTTCACCGGCAGCTTGATGTCGAAATCGCCTTCGGCGATCTGCTGCGCTCCCGACTCGATGTGGCGGATGCGCCGAGAGATGATATGCGAGACGAGAAAAATAACTACGACCGCCAGGACCAGCGCCGCGGCAGTGCCAGCCACCATCAGCCACTGAACCAGAGTGACTGCGGATTCAACGTCGTTCATGGATGAGGTGACGATGATGGCGGCAACAATGACGTTTTTTTTGGAGACCGGGTCGGGCTTGGAAATCGGAACCGCGGCCATGGCGAAGCTGCGACCGTTTATGGAAGACACACTGGTCACGAGTGTGCCGTTGGCAAAGGCCTCTTTGGCGATGCTGTAGTCGTTAGGGTCGAAGCCCTGGCCCATCAACGAATCGGACAGCAGCGCGCCCGACGAATCAACTGCAAGGATCCGGGCGTCGGCCCTCTCGGCATACTGTTGGGTAAGCAGGTCGAGGTAGATGCGCGATGAACCCTGGTTCAGCGCCGCCAGGTAGCTGTCGGAATAAAGTGTGGCGTAATCGCCGAGGTTGCGCAGTTTCTGATCGGTCAGGCGCGTCTTCAGCTGCGGCACAACCACCACTGCTATGATGGCGACCCCGAAGACGAACACGGAGAAAAAAACCGCGAAGAGTTTGCTGGACAGACTGAAGCCGGGTTTGTGTTTATGTAATGACATCTCACCAAAGCGGCTGTTGCGCCGCGGATTCCCTGCTGGTTTTGGTCTATATATCCCTGAACTTGTAGCCGGCGCCCCGGACGGTAAAGATGTACTCGGGGTCGTGAGGGTCGGGCTCGAGCTTTTCCCGCAGGTGGCGTATGTGCACGTCGACCGTGCGCGGATCGCGGAAATCGGCGTCGCCCCAGACCAGCTGCAGCAGCGAGTCGCGGCCGAACACCCGGCCCGGGTGGCTCACCAGTGTCTTTAAAAGCTCGAATTCCTTGTAGGTGAGATCGATCTTCTCGCCGTTGACGAAGACGTTGCGCTTGAGGAAGTCGATGCGCAGGCGGTCCACCTCGAGCACCTCGCGGACGGTATCGTTGGGCTGCCTGATCATCCGGGCGCGCCGCAGCTGAGCTTTCACCCGGCTGCGGAACTCGCGGATGCTGAAAGGTTTGGTGATGTAGTCGTCGGCGCCGATCTCCAGCCCCAGCACCTTGTCGAATTCGTCAGACTTGGCGGTGAGCATGATGATGGGGACGGTGCTCTCGGAGCGGATGATGCGGCAGACGTCGGTGCCGTCCATTCCGGGCAGCATGATGTCGAGAACGACCAGGTCGAACGGCTGCTCGCGGAACTTTTCCAGGGCCGACTCGCCGTCCATGGCCTGGACGATCTCGTAGCCTTCCTTTTCCATGGGGTACGTCAACAACTTCTGAATCGCCTCTTCGTCATCTACCAGCAAAATTCGCGTCGCTCTGTTTTCGTTCAAGACCTGACCTCCCCGGATGCCGGCGTCAGCAACGGCCGCACGCGGAAATCCGCGCCCATCCTTTCGGCGATACTTCTACAGGCCTCGATATCCACCTCCGGCAAATCGACAACGGAAAGGGTCACTCTTATCCCGGCGCTGATGCAATCTTCCGCAAATTTGAGCACGGCCCGGTACGCTTTGCTGAAAATGGGCCTGCATAATTGATTGTAGACCTCGGAATTATGGGCCACAAGGCTAATCGAGGCGGCGTCGAGTCCAGCCGCCGCCAGCTCCGCGACCACATCCCGGCCGGGATTGATCAGCTGTCCGTGCCCGTTGGTGTTCAGCCTCGAAGGAATTCGCCTGACTTTCAGCCACTCGACCGTCCCGAGCACCTCGTCCAGACGCAGGGTCGGCTCGCCAAAACCGACAAAGACGACCTCGTCGGCGGGCCCGTCGAGGAAGGCCAGCTCCAGATCCTTCAGGATCTCGTCCGCGGCCGGCTCCTTCGCCAGCCGCAGGTTGTAGCCGCGGAAGGTGTCGGTGAATTTTGCCAGACAAAAGACACAGTCGGCCGAACAGCGGTTGGTGATGTTGAGGTAGATCTTGCCGTCAAGCCGGTAGGCCACCGTCGACGGCGCCGCGCCCTTTCTTTCCTCGGGACCCGCGGAGCTCATGTGAGGTTCCGCTCGCGCAGCCACAGCAGGCCTTCATATGCTTTTTGCCGCGGCATCTCAAAAGTGATGGTGATGTCGCGGGGCAGTTCCTTGAGCGCCTTCAGGATGGGGGCGAAATCGATGCGGCCTTCCCCCAGCGGCAGGTGCAGGTCCTCGTAATAAGTGTTGCCGCCGACGTTGTCGTGTATGTGAATGTGGCCGATGCGGTCTGGATAGGTTTTGATAAATCCCAGAGATTTGTTCTCGTCGCCGAGAAGCTCGCTGTGGCCGATGTCGATCGTGAGCACGACTCCCGGATGGGCGTCGAGCACCGCCTTCATGTCGACGGGGTCTTCGGCGGTGTTTTCGCAGGCGATGCGGGCGCCATAGCTTTCGGCCATTTCCGCCAGCACGCCGATCTGCCTGATCTTGAGGCCGATCGTCTCCGGCTCGCAGTTCGACCGCGGCGCCAGGATGGGATGGATCGTGATCGTCCGCGGCCGGAAGCGCTCGGCGTACTGGACCGCCTCGCTGATGCCCCTCATGCCGGCCTCGTCGTCGACGCGAAGGTCGGGGGCGTGGGCCACAAAAAACATGCCGGCTTTCTTCGCCGCTTTCAGCATGCCGTTTTCCTCACGCCGGATCTTGTCCAGCTCGTTGAGGTTGAGGTCAGCGAAATCGAATCCGTGGGACGCCAGGACTGTGATGCCTTCCAGGCCGGCGGCCTGGCCGCCAAATTTGAGGTTGCTCATGAATGTCTGCCGTAATAATGCAATACCAGGAATAGTTTACCTGCAGAAGGAGGCAGTATCAAAAAAGCGGTTTCTCAAAGAAGCCGGGGTGGTATCCGATATCTTTATTAGAAAGCCGGATGATGCGCATGCGAGCCCGTCAGCAGGCCGAACCCCACTCCAGGAAATCCAAAGGCTCGCTTGAAAGAGACACGGATGGCCCCCATAAATGTCAAGGATCTTGCCCCCGGTAACCGCGCCACGCGGATCCGCCGGCTGATGGAGCTCAAGAAGTCGGTGGATAACCACAGCTACCAGGTAAATTCATCGCGGCTGGCCGGCGACATCCTCCGGGAAGTATGCTCCAACCGGGCGGCGCGCAAGCTTTCTGATTAAGGGCGAGTCTGATCGGGAGCGCCGAAGCGCCTGCCGCCAGACTCCTGCCCGCTAGGGCAGCAGCGCCGAACGCAGCATCTTCTCCACCAGTTTCTCGTAAGTGATGTTGCCTGCGTTGGCCTGGGCCGGGAAGTCGGAAGTCTCGGTCATCCCGGGCAGGGTGTTGATCTCGGTGAAATGAGGAATGCCTTCCCGGTCGACGATGAAATCGACCCGGCTGAATCCGCGGCAGCCAATGGAAGTGTGCATCTTCATCGCCATCTCCTGGGCCATGGTGGCCACTTCCTCGGGTATCTCCGCCGGAACCACGAACTCGGTCATGCCGTGGTTGTACTTGGCCTCGTAATCGTAGAACTCGGACGTGGTCTTGAGCTGTAGCACCGGCATCGCAATCAGCTGCCGCCTGGTCTCGAGCAGCCCGATGGTGATTTCGTCGCCCTCGATGAACTCCTCGACCATGAAACAGCCAAAGTCACGATGGGTCTCAACCGCGGCCCCTATCAACTCCGCCGGATCGCTAATCTTTAGCACTCCCAGGCTCGATCCTTCCTCGCAGGGCTTGACCATTACCGGGAACCTGAGTTTCTCGACCGCCTGCTTGCTGGTCGTTCCCAGGTCGACGCCGACGTCAAAGATCTCGAAGGCGGCGGTGGGCACTTTGTGGAAGACAGCGATCTGCTTGGAACGGACCTTGTTCATGCCGATGGCGCTGGCCAGCACGCGGGAGCCCGTGTAAGGGATGCCCATCATTTCCAGCAGCCCCTGGATACAGCCGTCCTCGCCGTACTTGCCGTGCAGCGCCAGGAACGCCGCTTTCACGCCCTCGCGCTTGAGCACCTCGGCGACATCATGGCCGACGTCGATGCCGACCGCGTCGTAACCCATGGATTTGAGCGCCTGCAGGCAGCCCTCGCCGGATCTCAGTGAGACCTCGCGCTCGCGGGAAAGCCCGCCCATAAGGACGCCGATGCGGCTGGTTTTCAGGATCAGATCGTTCATGGCAAACAGAGGTCATTATACCTTATGGAAAGGGACGGGGCATTACGCCAGCGAATTTGCAATTAGTATATACTCTTGAACGGTGGCACTTTTCCCACCGAACACTTCTCTGGGAGGGACCATCACTCCTCAAATAAAGAAAGTCCTCCGGCTGACCGCACAGATAGTGATTATCGGTGCGATTTTCTATCTTCTCGGGCGGAGAATCCAGCAGGACTGGCCCCAGATCACATCCAGCCAGTGGCACTTCGATATCCCCTGGCTGGTGACGTCGCTTCTGCTCATGTCGGCGCTTTACGTCGGCCATTCATGCGGCTGGCTGATCATCCTCTGGCGTTTCCGCCACCCAGTGCCGTTTCTGCCGGGGATCTACGTCTGGTTCAAGTCGTTGATCGCCCGCTATGTGCCGGGCAACGTGCTGATGATTATGGGCCGGGTGATGATGATCCAGCCATATGGGGTTCCCAAGCGCGTATCTCTAACAAGCGTCGCTTACGAGCAGGCGATCCTGGCCGCCTCGGCAACCACCACGATCGCCGTGGCGCTTCCGTTCAGTGAAGATCTGCAGAATTATTCCCGTTTCCTCTGGCTGGTGCTGGCGGTGCCGCCGCTGGCAATCGCCTGCCTGCATCCGTCGGTCGTGGGCAGACTCGGGAATTTCATGTTGCGGCAGGTCAAGCGGGAGCCCATCGAGGAGTTCCTGCCGTTCCGTGACATTCTCATGATGTTTCTCTACTACGGTTTCTTCTGGATCGTCGCTGGGTTCGGCCTCTTTGCCATGGTCCACACTGTTGTCCCGATAAACATTTCCGACCTGCCGATCGTCATGGCCTGCACGCCGCTGGCGTGGATCATGTCGGTTCTGTTCTTTATATCTCCCAGCGGGCTTGGCGTCCGCGAAGTTGTTTACGCTACCCTGCTCGGCTTTGCCTTTAAGAATGACTTCCCCGGCGATTACGGCGGCGTCGCTTCAGCTTTCGCCATTGTCATCCGCTTCTGGCAGACACTGGTGGAGGTCGGGCTGGTCCTGGTCGTGATGGGCATTGTGAAAATACGCCACCTGAAGATCAGGGCGGCGGCGGAGACGGTCGAAGGCGAAGGGCCGAGCTAGGGCGGCGATTCCGGCTCGTCTCTGCACGATTCCACTTGTGGCCCACTATTGTTGCGGACCGCTATGCTATAATTTTTTCAGTCGAACCCGGCTGCACGGGCCGGGAAATCAGGAGGTAAATAGAGATGTTTTACGGAGGAAATCCAATCTTCTTCACCAGCATGCTGTTGCTGATTCCGGGAGTGCTGCTCTCGCTATACGCACAGCTTAAGGTGAAGAGCACTTACAAGGAATATTCGCAGAAGCAGGCTGCCAGCGGCGTCACCGGCGCCCAGGCCAGCCGGCGGCTGCTGGACCAGGAGGGTCTGACCGACGTCGGCATCGAAGAGATCGCCGGCAACCTCACCGACCATTACGATCCGCGGGAGCGGGTCATGCGCCTCAGCCAGGGCGTCGCCCGCGGCACCTCGCTGGCCGCGCTCGGCGTTGCCGCCCATGAGACCGGCCACGCCATCCAGGACGCCAGGGGATACGTTCCCATGAAGATCCGCTCGGCCGTGGTGCCGGCTGCCTCGTTTGGCTCGAGCCTCGGACCCATGATCTTCCTGATGGGGCTCTTCTTCTCGGCGGCCAGGCCGCTGATGATGATCGGCATCATCCTGTTCACGGCGGCTGTGATCTTCCAGATCGTGACGCTGCCGGTAGAGTTCGACGCTTCTTCCCGCGCCATGACGCTGCTGCAGAGCAACGGGCTCGTTGTTTCCAGCGAAGCCGCGGGCGCGCGCAAGGTGCTGACCGCTGCGGCGCTGACGTACGTGGCGGCGACGCTGATGGCGATCCTGTCTCTCTTGCGTATGATTATCATCAGCCGGAACAACTGACCCCGTGGCCGCCTTCCCTGAATGAAGATCCTCATCACCGGAATAACCGGGTTTGCGGGTGGCCATCTCACCAGTTATCTGCGCTCGCTTGAGGGCGTCGAGGTCGCGGGCCTGGACCTGACGCCTCCGGGTGAGCAGTTCCTGGATTTATTCCCCGGCGAGGCCCCCACCATCCACTGCTGCGACCTGGCCGAAACCCGGCCTTTGGCGAAAGTGATCGAGACGGAAAAACCTGACGCCGTGGTGCATCTGGCGGCCCGTGCCCAGGTGGCCGGAGCCTGGGAGCAGGCGCCGGAGATACTGCAGACCAATATCGTCTGCACACAGATGCTGATGCAGATGCTTCACGAGAAGGCGCCGCAGGCCCGGGTCCTGATCGTCAGCTCCAGCGAGGTTTACGGCAGGGTCGATCAGGACCGGCTGCCGACCGGCGAGAACAGCCCCTTAAAGCCCAACAATCCCTACTCGGTCAGCAAGGTCGGGCAGGAGTTCGTGGGCATCCAGTATCACGAGGCTTTCGGCACCGAGGCCGTGATCGCGCGGCCGTTTAACCATATCGGCCCCCGCCAGGTGGGAAATTTCGTCGTGCCGGCGTTCGCCCGCCAGATCGCCAGGATGGAGGCCGGGCTGAGGGAGCCGGTGCTGCGCGTGGGGAACCTTGAGTCGCGGCGCGACTTTACCGATGTCCGGGATATTGTGCGCGCCTACTGGCTGCTGCTCGTTAGCGGCAAACCGGGAGAGGCGTATAATGTTGCTTCGGGTGTTTCGCATCCGGTCAGCGAAATCCTGGAGAAGCTGCTGCGGCTCTCGACGGTACATCCCCGGATCGAAAACATCCCGGAGTTAATGAGACCGTCGGACACGCCGGTAGTGGAGGGCGACGCCAGCAAGCTCAGGTCGCTGGGCGACTGGCGCCCCGAGATTCCGCTGGAACGGAGCCTGGAAGATACGCTAGATTACTGGCGGGAACAGGTCCGAATTCAACAGGAAGGGTAAGGTATGCAAAAGACAGCCCTGATTACCGGAATCACCGGGCAGGACGGCTCTTATCTGGCCGAGTTCCTGCTCGAAAAAGACTACAAGGTCTTCGGCATGGTGCGCCGCTCCAGCACCGAGAACTTCGAGCGGATCGCGCTGATCCGCGACCGGGTGAAGCTGATACAGGCGGACCTGCTCGACCAGATGTCCCTGATCAGCATCATCGCTGAATCGCAGCCTGACGAGATTTATAACCTGGCCGCCCAGAGTTTTGTTCCCACCTCGTGGACCAAGCCGGTGCTGACCGCCCAGTTCACGGCTCTGGGAGTGACCAGGATGCTGGAGGCCATGCGCCTGACCAAGCCTGACGCGCGTTTCTACCAGGCCTCTTCCTCGGAGATGTTCGGCAAGGTGGCCGAGACGCCGCAGACGGAGAATACGCCCTTCCATCCCCGCAGCCCCTACGGGGTCGCCAAGGTCTACGGGCATTTCATCACCGTCAATTACCGTGAGAGCTATGACCTCTACGCCTGCTCGGGAATCCTCTTCAATCATGAATCCCCGCGGCGCGGCCGCGAGTTCGTCACCCGCAAGGTGACCGATGGCGTGGCGCGCATCAAGCTGGGGCTGGCCGACGAGATCCGCCTGGGCAATCTGGACGCCAAGAGGGATTGGGGTTACGCGGAAGATTATGTGCGCATGATGTGGATGATGCTGCAGCAGGACCAGCCGGATGACTATGTCATCTGCTCCGGAAAGACCCACTCGGTCGAGGAGCTGGTACAGATCGCCTTCGACCACGTCGGCCTCAACTGGAAGGACTACGTCAAGATCGATCAGCGCTTCGTGCGGCCGGCAGAAGTCGACCTGCTGATCGGCGACGCCGCCAAGGCCAAAGAAAAGCTTGGCTGGGTGCCTCAGGTCTCTTTCAAGCAGATGATCGAGATGATGATCGACAACGATCTGAAGATAGTCCAGGAAGAGATCGACGCGGGGATCAGGGCCGGCGGGTAGC
>JAJZQT010000068.1:3205-9463 GCA_021803005.1 Actinomycetes bacterium | reverse complement strand
CCGGCGCGGTCGACCATGTCCCTGAGGATGACGCCGACCCCGATCGAGACCGTATCCCTGTTTGTGTAGATGAAGCCTGTGCCCGGTATGCCGCCGGTGATCTCGCCGACCACTTCAAAGGCGGCGCCGGCATCCGGGTCGAGGCTGAAGCGGTCTTCCAGCTTCTCCTTGGGGAGCGCCAGCACTTCCTTGACCGCGACCGCCACCGCCTCGGGTTTGACTCCCTGACTGAGGCCTGCCTTCTCGGCAAGGAAGGGATTGACGCCCTCTGCCAGGATGACCACGCCCGCCTCGAGGTCGCCCTGGGGACGGCCTGTGCGCACGCCGATGACCCGGCCGCCGTCCCAGAGGAGGTCTTCGACCAGGGTTTCGGTGATGATGACCGCGCCCTTGGCGGCAGCCTGCGAAGCCAGCCACTTGTCGAAGCGGGAGCGGAAGACCGAGAAGGAATTATAGGGCTCGGCTCCGAAATCGGTTGACTCGTACGCAGCTTTGATGACAGAGTCTCCGGTCGTCAGCCACATCTCGCGGCGGGTGATGTGGCGCTCCAACGGAGCTTCCTTCCAGAAATCTGGCACCACGCACGACGTGGGCTGGGAAAAGATGAGGCCGCCCATCATGTTCTTGCTGCCGGGCCAGTCGCCCCGCTCGATGACAACGACGCTGGCGCCTCCGTCCGCCAGGGTGTAGGCGGCCGACAGGCCCGCGGGCCCGCCGCCGACGACGATGGCGTCGAATATGCCGTTTGGGGGGGTTAGCTTGGCGGCCGGCGTCACTTGGCCGTCCGTCTCTTTGCCGCTCGGCGTCACTTGGCCGCCTCCTTGCGCGTCTGCTCAGCGACCACGCGGTCAAAGACAATTCCCGCCCCGGCCCCGTCCTTGCGTTTTTTGATCTCGGTAATGAGCGCCGGCACCACCTCGAACAGGTCGCCGACGATGCCGAAGTCGGCGATGTTGAAGATGGGAGCCGTGGGATCGTTGTTGATGGCCAGGACAATATCCGCCTGCTGCATGCCGGCGAGATGCTGGATGGCGCCGGAGATGCCGACGGCGACGTAGAGGACAGGGCGCACCGTCTGACCCGTCTGTCCTACCTGGCGCCGCGCTGAAACCCAACCGGCATCGACGGCGCCGCGGGAAGCGCCCACCACGCCGCCCAGTTCGCGCGCGAGATCTTCCAGCAGTGAAAAATTCCTTGCCTGGTGCATTCCCCTGCCGCCCGAGACGATCACGTCGGCGCCCTGCAGCGAAGCTTCATCCTCCAGCTCGGGAAGGTAATGGAGCCGGCGCACAGGCTGCACGGCCGCCAGCCGCGGCCTGTAGGTAACGACCTTGCCGGTGGCGCCGGCATCGGCTTTGGCAATGGGGAAGACTCCCGGCCGCACCGTCGCCATCTGTGGCAGGTGGCCGGGTGAGATGATGGTCGCCATGATGTTGCCGCCGAAGGCGGGGCGTGTCTGCCTGAGCAGCTTGGTCCCGGGGTCGATCTCCAGGGAAGTGCAGTCGGCGGTCAAGCCCGTCTCCAGGTCGGTGGCGACTGCCGAGGCCAGGTCGCGGCCCCTGGTCGTGGCGCCCAGGAGGATGATCCCGGGCGAATATTTTCCCACCAGCCCCGCCAGCGCACGGCTCTGGGGCTCGGCAGTAAAAGGCGAGAGGGCGGCGTGGGCGGCGATGTAAACAATGGCGGCTCCGTATGATATCGCCTGCTCCGCCAGCTGGCCGCTATTTTCTCCATCCCCCAGGACCACAGCCGCCGGCTGGGTTCCCAGGTCGGCCGCCAGGCGGCGGGCCTCGCCCATCAGCTCCCAGGACACGCGGGCCGCCAGGTCCCCTTCGTGCTCGATTACGACCCAGACGTCGCCGGTGTTGCTGTCGGCGCCGGCCTTGCCGGCAGCGCTGCTTTCCTTCTTCTTGTTATTCCTGGTGCCGGCCATCAGGCGCTCCTGCCCATCTTGAGGCCGCGATCTTGCAGGCGGTCCATGACCGTGGCCGCCGCTGCCGCCGGCGAAGAATCGGCGGCGGAAAATATCTCGCCGCGCTTGCGGGCGGGCGGCGCGAAAATCTTGTTGACGCGGGTCGGCGAGCCCTTGAGCCCCAGCCGGGAGCGCTCCGCCCCGATGTCGCCGGCGCTCCAGACCTCGACCGGTTTGCCGGCCGCGGCGATCAGGTCCGGCAGGGACGCGTACCTGATGCGGTTGCAGACCTCTGTTACCGTAAGCGCCGCCGGCAGCTTTGCCTCCAGCAGCTCGCGGCCGCTCTCGAGCTGCCGCCAGGCGCGGATGAGGCCCGCTTCGCTGTCGAGGTCCTCGAGTCCGCATATGTATGTGACCTGGCTCATGCCCAGCCGCCGCGCCAGGCCGGGACCCACCTGTCCGGTGTCGCCGTCGATGGACTGCTTGCCACAGATGACGAGGTCGACGGGATCTTCCTCAGAAATTTTACGGATGGCGGCGGCGAGGGCGAAAGTTGTGGCGAGGGTGTCGGCGCCGGCAAAGGCGCGGTCGGAGAGCAGCACCGCCCGGTCGACGCCGAAGCCCAGGACCTTGCGCAGGGTTTCTTCCGCCTGCGGTGGCCCCATGGAGAGCGCCGTGACGCGGCCGCCCTGCTCGTCGCGAAGATGAAGAGCCGCCTCGACGGCGTGGAGGTCGAACGGGTTGATGACCGAGGGGATTCCCTGGCGAATGAGGCTTCCTGTTTCCGGGTCGATACGGACCTGGGTGGTGTCAGGCACCTGCTTGACACATACGACTGAATGAACTGACAAACGCCCCTCCTTCGGGAATGATTAGCGCCACGGCCCCGCCTTGGCTCCACATCATATCCGGCCGTGAATTTCCGCCCCTCCCTGCAGCCGCCCGCCGTTTAGTCAGCCATGCTTCTCAAAGCGTCTTCATGTGAGGAATAGATATCGAAGACACTGTTTAGTCCGGTGATCTGAAAGATCCAGTTGACATTTTCGTCAACGCTTACGAGAACCAGCCTGCCGCCCTTGGGCTTGAGTCTCTTGACCCCGCCGATGAGCACGCCCAGCGCCGAGCTGTCGATGAAATGAACGCCGGCCATGTCGATGACGATCTTGAGCGCGCCGTCTTCCAGCGCCGCCAGCAGATTCTCCTTCAGCCGCGGCGCCGTATAGAGGTCGAGCTCGCCGGCAACGGTGATGACGGCGACGCCGCCGCCGATTCTCTCGCTCTGAATGTTCAGTTCCATGCGGCTCCTCCGGGATTCTTCCAGAAAAGGGACAGGTAATTCTAACACCAACCGCCCTTTATCAAACATAGGGGCTGCCCCCGGCTGTTGCCCGATCGCGATGAAGCCTGCTTCCCGGCTGTTACCGGATCATGTTTTTGGATATCATTTGCGTGGTATGAAATGATATTCAAAACCACCTCACGGTCTTCCCCATTGAAAGGAGAGCAAAATGAAAGTCAAAATCGAACCGAGGGATGAATGTCTTGGCGACGGTATCTGCGCCGACGAGTGCCCGGAAGTGTTCGAACTTTCCGATGACGGTCTGGCCACGGTCATCATGGCGGAGCCTGGCGACGAGCTGCGCGAAGCGGTTCAGAGCGCCTGCGACGAGTGCCCCGCCGAGATAATCATCATCGAGGAGTAAATCGTCATCGAGGAATATATATATATGTATCAAGGAAAGAGAATGCTTTGAAGAAAATAATCGCTACTACGTTGGCCGCGCTGTTCGTGCTGGCGCTTATGCTTGGCGTGGCCGCGTGTGGCGGCAGCTCCAGCGATTCCGGAGGAGGTTCCGGGACGGTGACGGTCTCAGGTCAAGCGACGACGGTTAACATCCGGAACCTGTCGTTCAATCCGCCTGTGATCGCAGTGCGGACGGGAACCACGGTCACCTGGAGCAACGGCGATACGCTCACACACACGGTTACCGCGAGTAACGGCGCCTTCGATTCCGGCAGGCTCGAGCCCGGCAAGAACTTCGGCTACACCTTTAATTCAGCGGGAACCTACGATTACGCCTGCACGATCCATCCGACGATGAAGGGCCAGGTCATGGTCAGCGGGCCGGGAACATGGGCCGGCTGAAAATCTAAGACCGAGGCCGGAAACGCAGGCACAACTGTCACGGGAGGCAGCGTGGCACCCGAGATCCTTATATATTCGACTCCGGGCTGACCCCATTGCGTCAGCCTCAAGGACCTCCTCCGTGCGAGGGGCATCGAGTTCAGGACCAGGGATATCGGGAGCGATCCGGCGGCGCGCGAGGAAATGTGGGAGCGCACCGGCAAGACCTATGTGCCGCAGATCTTCATCGGCGGCGAGTACATCGGCGGTTACGCCGACTTCCTCATGCAGGACGCCCGGGGTGAGATCGATAAAAAGCTCGGTCTCGAGCCGCGTAAAAAATCCCACGCCGAGGAAGAGCTTCTCGACGTCCTGATCATAGGCGGCGGGCCCGCGGGGCTGACCGCTGCCGTCTATGCCGCCCGCAAGAACCTCAAGGCCGCTATTGTCACAGACGAGCTTGGCGGTCAACCCATGGGGACCTCCGGCGTTGAGAACTATATGGGCTTCCAGTACATCAGCGGACCCGAGCTGATGGCCAGGTTCAGGGAGCAGACGGAGAAGTACCCGGTTGAGGTGATTATCGGGGAAAGAATCGCCAGGCTGGAAAACGAGGACGGCATCAAGCGCGCGGCCACGCGCACAGGCAGGGAGCTGCGCGCCCGCACTGTCATCATCGCCTCCGGAAAGCGCTCACGGCTGCTGAATATTCCCGGCGAGGCCGAGTATACCGGGCGCGGGGTGAGCTACTGCTCGACCTGTGATGCTCCCGTTTTCAGCGGCAGGCCGGTGATGGTCGTGGGCGGGGGCAACTCGGCGCTGTCGGCGGCTCTGGAGCTTGCCGCCATCTGCCCCAGCGTGCAGCTGGTTTCCCAGACCAGGCTGACGGGGGACGAGATCCTGAGCGGCAAGGTTCTGGCCGAGGACCGCATCTGCAAACACTTCGATTGGCAACCGCTGGAGATCAGGGGCGACGGCAAGGAAGTCCGGTCCGTTGTAATCGGCTCCGTCGACGGCAAGGACACGAAAGAGCTTGAAGTCAACGCGGTTTTTGTTGAGGCAGGCCTCTACCCTAATTCGAGTTTTGCCGTCGACCTGCTGCAGCTGAACAGCGAAGGCGAGGTAGTCGTCGATTGCGATTGCCGCACCGGGGTAAAAGGGATTTTCGCCGCCGGCGACGTCACCCAGGTGCGCGACAAGCAGATTGTCGTGGCCGCGGGCGAAGGCGCCAAGGCCGCGCTCTCGGCCTACGATTATCTGCAGTCCAGCAGGTGAGAGGCCGCGAGCTGGTCATGCGGCTGATCCGGGCGGCGCTGGCCGCGGTCGATCCCGAGCGGCTGGTCCGTGAATCCCTGCGGCTCGAGGCCGGCCGCCTGCTCATTGACGGCAGCGAATACAGTCTTTCCTCGATCGCTCGCATCTTCGTTCTCGGCGCCGGCAAGGCGGGCGGACCCATGGCGCTGGCGGCCGAGGCGGTCCTTGGCGATCTCATCTTCGCGGGCATCGTCGTGGTCAAGGAAGGCTACGGCGTCGAGGGCCTGAAGCGGATCGACCTGCGGGAAGCCGCGCATCCGATCCCCGACGGGCGCGCCGCCGGCGCCGCGCGCGAGCTGCTGGACATGGCGGCCGGGGCGGGCGACCGAGACCTGGTGATCTGCCTGATATCCGGCGGGGGCTCGGCGCTGACGGCGCTGACGCCTCCCGGGATGACGCTGGATGATCTGCAACAGACTTCGGTGGCGCTTTTCAGGAGCGGCGCCGCTATCGGCGAAGTCAACGCCGTGCGCAAACACCTGACCCTGGCTTCCGCGGGGAGGCTGGCGGCGGCGGCTTTTCCGGCCGCGGTTTCGACCCTGATCATCTCGGACGTGATCGGCGATTCCCTGGATGTCATCGCCTCTGGCCCGGCCACTCCCGATCCCAGCACTTTTTCCATGGCGATTGACGTGATCGATCGTCATGGACTGCGCCCGAAGATAGCGCCGGCGGCGCTCCACCTCCTTGAGGAAGGGGCTGCCGGACGGGTGGAGGAGACGCCCAAGCCCGGCGACAAGGTCTTCGCGCGGGTGCAAAACCACATTGTGGCCTCGAACTCAACCGCCGTCGACGCAGCCGTGGCCGCCGCAACAGCCGGAGGTTTTGAGGGCAGGGTAAGGCGCCACGAACATCCGCTGACAGGAGAGGCAAGCGAAGCGGCGCGCGAACTGGTAACAGCGGCAAT
>JAJZQT010000068.1:0-3105 GCA_021803005.1 Actinomycetes bacterium | reverse complement strand
AACGACATCATCGCCGTCGGGCGGGGCGACGCGCCCGCCGACCTGTTGATCCGCGACGCGCGGGTCGTTGACGTGCTGTCCGGTGAGATCATCAACACCAGCGTCGCGCTCCACGGCGGCCGCATCGCCGGCTTCGGCAACTACAAGGCTCTCAGGACCATGGATATCGAGGGGCGCTACCTTTGCCCGGGATTCATCGACGGCCACATCCACTTAGAGAGCTCGATGCTGACCCCGCCGGAGTTCGCGCGGGCTGTCGTGGCCCACGGAACGACGTCGGTGATCATAGATCCTCACGAGATCGCCAACGTGCTGGGCATCGATGGCGTCAACTACATGCTGCGCGCCAGCTCCGGGCTGCCGGTGACGGTTTACGTGATGCTGCCCTCATGCGTGCCGGCTACGCACATGGAGACTTCCGGCGCCGAGCTGACCAGCGGCGACCTGACCCTGCTGCTCACGCGCGAGCGCGTCATCGGCATCGCCGAGATGATGAACTATCCCGGTGTCATCGCCGGCGACCACGAAGTGCTCAACAAGATCAAAATCGCCGGCGGACGGCGGGTCGACGGGCATGCTCCGGGCTTGAGCGGCAAGGACCTCTGCGCCTACATCGACGCCGGCATCCACTCCGATCACGAATGCGTCACCGCCGCCGAGGCCCTCGAGAAACTGCGCCTGGGCATGTACATCATGGTCCGGGAAGGCACCACCGAGAAGAACCTCAAGGAACTGATAACCATTGTCACGCCTCAGAATTCACGTCAATTCATGTTCGTAACCGACGACCGTCATCCCGGCGACCTTCTGGAGGAGGGCCACATCGACAACCTGGTGCGGATGGCGATCGCCGAGGGCGTCGATCCCGTCACCGCCGTGCAGATGGCCACGATAAACACCGCCGAATATTTCCGTCTGCGGGAAACCGGAGCCGTGGCGCCGGGTTATCGCGCCGACCTCGCCATCGTCGATGACCTGGAACGGATGACGGTCTCGCGGGTGATCAAGGCCGGAAACATCGTCGCCGAGGGCGGGCGCGCCCAGCCTTTTGAAAGCGAACCGTCAGTGCGCGGCATCCGCGGCACCGTGAATATAGATAACGACAGCATCGTCGACCTGTCGGTGCCGGCTGCGGGCAGCAGGATGAAAGTCATCGGTATCGTTCCCGGGCAGATCGTGACCGAGAGGCTGGTGGCCGAGCCGAAAATCGTCGCGGGCATGGCGGTCGCCGACACGGACCGCGATATCCTCAAGATCGCCGTGGTCGAGCGCCATACGGCCTCGGGCAATGTCGGCCTGGGCTTCGTCCGGGGAGTTGGCATCAAACGCGGCGCCATCGCCAGCTCGGTGGCGCATGATTCCCACAACGTTATCGTGGTCGGCGCCAGCGACGCCGACATGCGCGCGGCGGTCATCGCCATCGCCCGCATGAATGGTGGCGCGGTTGTCGTCGTTGACGGCAGGCCGCTGGCTTCGCTGCCCCTGCCCGTCGCCGGCCTGATGTCGGATCAGCCCATCGGGGACGTGGCCGCCGCCGTGCGCGAGGTCATCGGCGCCGCCGCCGAGCTGGGATGCGGGTTGCCCGATCCTTTGATATCGCTTTCGTTCCTGGCCCTGCCGGTGGTTCCTTCCCTCAAACTCACCGACATGGGGCTGGTCGACGTGGAGAAGTTCGAACTGGTGGGACTGTTTGGGGATTAGGCCGACAAGCCACACGGAATGAATCGACCGGCAAAACCGCGCCGGCCCCACCGGCAGAGACTGTATTCCCTGAAACAGGCGGAGAAGGAACTGGGCCTGCCCCTGCGGTATATCCGGCGCCTGCTATTAAAAGAACACCTCGAATCCGTGATCGAGGACGGGCGGATTTACATCACCGAGGAAAGCATCAAGGCCTGGCGGGCCCGGCCGCCGGCGGAGAGGAAGGCAAAGCGCCAGTCCTTCCTGAAGGAAATCGGTCCCGGCATCATTACCGGCGCTGCCGATGATGACCCCTCGGGAATCGGCACCTACTCGACCGTGGGAGCGCAGTTCGGCCTCGGCCTCTCATGGCTGGCGCTTTACCTGCTGCCGCTGATGACCGCCGTGCAGGAGACCTGCGCCCGCATCGGCATCGTCACCGGCAAAGGGTTGGCCGGCTCGCTGAAAAAGAAATTCGGCAACGTGACCGTTTTCATCCTCGTAGTGCTGCTTTTGGGCGCTAACACCATCAACATCGGCGCCGACCTGGGCGCCATGGCGTCTTCAGCAAACCTGATCACCGGCGTCAACTTCTTCGTGGCGGCGGTCCTGTTCACCGTCCTCATCATCGTGCTCGAGGTGTTTGTTTCCTACCACCGCTATGCCTACGTCCTGCGATGGCTGGTGCTGTCGCTGCTGGCATACTTTTTCACCGCGATCATCATCCGGCCCGACTGGGTTGAGGTGATCAAATCGGTCGCGCTGCCCCAGTTCCATCTCGACATCGCCTTTGTTACCGCCAACGTCGCCGTCATCGGCACCACCATCTCGCCCTACCTGTTTTTCTGGCAGGCCTCACAGGAGGTCGAGGAGGAGCGTGACAAAAAGGTACTGAGCGACCGCCACGCCGCGCTCGTCAACGAAGAGGTAAGGATCATGCGCAATGACGTCATCCGCGGGATGTCGATCGCCAACCTGACCTTCCTGTTCATCGTCATCACCACGGCATTCGTACTTTTCAAGAACGGCATTACCGAGATTGCCACGGCGCAGGACGCGGCGCGGGCGCTCAAGCCCCTCGCCGGCAATCTTTCGGGGTTGATCTTTACCCTGGGTATCGTCGGCACCGGTTTGCTGGCGATTCCGGTGCTGGCGGGCGCTTCCGCCTATGCCATCGCCGAAGTGCTCAAATGGAGGGAAGGGCTCAGCCTCAAGTTCAGGAAGGCTCACGGTTTCTACGGCATCATCATTCTCTCAACCGTGGTCGGCATGCTGATGAACTTCATCGGCATCAATCCGATCACGGCGCTGTACTATTCCGCGGTGGTCAACGGGCTGGTGGCTTCGGTGCTGCTGGTGTTCATCTTCCTGATTGGCAACGACCGCAAGATCATGCACCGGCATACAAACCCGCTCTGGGTGAAG
>JAJZQT010000067.1 GCA_021803005.1 Actinomycetes bacterium | reverse complement strand
GTTTCCGCCAGCAATCCTCGGGGATGACGCCTTCATAGGCGCTGGCCGCGTCGTTGATGATCGCCTCAATGGCGTCTATGCCGCTGTCGGTGCAAGGCCGTATCAAATCGGTGGAGCCCTTAGGGTGCCGCCGACGAAAATCGCAGGACCCAGGCTCCTGGCCGGGTTCACCGAGACGCCAGACATACGACCGCATTCCGGAAGATGCCTGAGTGGTTATTTCCACAAGCAAGGATCGAAAACCTGCACCGGCAGGATTCCTGTGTGTGCTTTGGGCGTAGAACCCAGGCAGTTTAGCGCCGAAATCGGGCGAAGCGGCCGGCATACTCCCGTGGCAGGCGGGCGCGCACAATGACGCCCTCGGGGGTATTTTCGAGATCGACATGGGCGCCGACCCTGTAGATATCGCCGATGGTGCGGCCGTCGCCGTAGGGAAAGAAAAGCTCAACGCTCACCAGGCGGGCGTCAAAGAATTTCTTGACGCGAACCTGCAGCTCCCGAAGGCCGTCGCCGTTCCGGGCCGAGACAAATATGGCTTCTGGATAGGTGCGGCGCAGATAAGCTTCCTGATCGGAATCAAGCAGATCAATCTTGTTGAGTACCAGCAGCCTCGGGATCGAAAGGGCTTCGATCTCCTCCAGAACCGATTCCACGGCCTTGACCGTAGCCTCCAGTTCGTCGTCAGGCATTGAGGCGTCGGCCACGTGAAGTATCAGGTGCGCCGTCAGGGTTTCCTCGAGCGTCGAATGAAAAGCCTCGACCAGTTGGTGAGGCAGCTTGCGGATGAAACCCACGGTGTCGGTGAGCATGAAGGTCTGGTTTTCGAATTCGTATGCCCGCGTTGTCGGGTCGAGGGTCTCGAAAAGCCGGTCGTTTACAGCGGTATTGGCGGCCGTGAGCGCATTTAGCAACGTCGATTTGCCGGTATTGGTGTAGCCCGCCAGGGCGACGAGCGGCAGGCGCGAGGCCAGCCGCGAGCGGCGCATCACTTCCCGGGAAGACGAGACAGCCTTGAGGCGCTGCTTGAGGTTGGTGATGCGTTTATGGGCAACCCTCTGGTCAACCTCGAGCTTGGTCTCGCCGGGCCCTCTGGTGCCGATACCGCCTCCGAGCCGGGACAGCTCGATTCCCTTGCCCCGCATGCGGGTGAGATTGAACTCGAGCATGGCCAGTTCTACCTGCAGCTTGCCGTCTGCCGTGTGGGCGTGCTGGGCAAAGATGTCGAGGATGAGGGCGGCGCGGTCGATGACCCTCACGCCCAGGCGGTCCTCGAGATTACGGTGCTGGGTGGGCGTAAGCTCGTCTTCGACAACGACCAGATCGGGTTTGAGGCGGCCGATTTCCTGCTTTAACTCCGCAAGCTTGCCTTTGCCCAGATAGGTGTGGGCTACGGGATGGTCGCGACGCTGGATCATCTCGCCGGCATACTGGGCCCCGGCTGTTTCCAGCAGTTCCTTGAGTTCGGACAGGGGGTCGTTCCCTTCCCCCTCGCGAGATGGTCCGGAAAGGACGGCTATGAGAAAGGCGCGCTCACTCACAAATTGTCTTTTATCCGGTCGAGCGCTTCGCTGATCCGCTCGTCGGGCGCCGTCAGGGAAATGCGCACGAAGCCTTCACCGCTGGGGCCATAACCGGAGCCGGGAGGCACCACCACGGCGCACTTCTCCAGGACCATGTCGGCAAACGCAGCCGACGTGTAGCCTTCGGGGACAGGAACCCAGATATAGATGGTGCCCTTGGGTGAAGCCGCCTCGATGCCGATCTCCCGTAGCGTCCCCACCACCAGATCGCGGCGGCGCTGGTACAGGGCGCACATTTCCTTGACGCTCTGCTGCGAGCCGGTCATCGCGGTTACCGCCGTACGCTGCAGCGCCTGGAACATACCCGAATCGATGTTGGTCTTCAGCCGCCAGAGCGCCTCGATGATCCCGGCGTTGCCAACGGCGGCGCCGATACGCCAGCCGGTCATGTTGTAGGTCTTGGAAAGCGAATAGAACTCGACGCCGACGTCCTTGGCGCCGGGGGTCTCCAGAAAGCTGGGCGCCACATAGCCGTCGAATGTGATCTCCGAGTAAGCGTTGTCGTGGATGATGGCGATATCGTGCCGCCGCCCGAACCCGGCAAGCCGCGCGAAGAAATCATCCTCGATGACGGCGCCGGTGGGGTTGTTGGGGTAATTGACGAAGAGCATCTTCGTGCGCGCCAGCGTAGCGGCATCGATGGCTTCGAGATCGGGCTGAAAGCCCAGCCCGGGCTTGAGCGGCATCGGCACCGCGTCTCCACCCGCCAGGATGGGGCCGCCGGCGTAAACCGGGTAACCCGGATCCGCGCCCAGGCAGGCGTCGCCGGCATCAAGGAAGTTCATGCAGATGTGAGCGATACCCTCCTTGGCCCCGAGCAGCGGGAAAACCTCCGTTTCGGGATCGAGGTCGACTCCGAAACGGTTTTTGTAAAAGGCCGCCATGCCCTCACGGAACTCGTCAAGCCCGCGATTGTTCGGATACTGATGGTTGATGGGATCCGCGACCTGCCGCTGCATCTCTTCGACTATATGGGCAGGCGTGGGCATGTCGGGATCGCCTATACCGAGGCTGATGACGTCGACGCCCTGCTTGCGTTTCTCGGCGACCTTGCGCTCGATCTCGGCAAACAGGTACGGGGGCATTCCATCCATGCGCCGCGAAAACCTCATCTTCTACAGCTCCTTAAGTTGATTGATGAATTGCTCAGACATGACACCGGAATAAACTTCCTCGGCCGGGCCGGTCATGATGACTTCCATTCCAGGGCCGACCTCGATCACCAGATCGCCGCCGGGAAGATGCACGGTGATGGGGCTGGCGGCGCCATGGGTCAGGTGAGCCGCGACCGCAACGGCGCAGGCTCCCGTGCCACAGGCGTTGGTCTCCCCCACCCCGCGCTCCCAGACCCGCATCGCGACCTCGGACTCTCCCAGGACCTTCATGAACTCCACATTGGCGCGATTGGGAAAAAGGTCGTGGTTCTCAATCGCAGGACCGAAGATGCCGAGTTCAACCGCTTCAGGGTCGTCGGTCTCGATGACGCAGTGCGGGTTGCCCATGTCGACGAAGGTGAACTCAAATTCCCGGCCGGCGGCCTCGAGTCTCGCTCCCTTTGCGGCGCCGGTGATGATAGCGCTTTCGACTCCTGCCACCCCGTGCCGATCAAGCCTCGCTGTCCCCATCTTCACGGTTACCGTGCCATCCGGGGCTACCGTGGGCGCAATGACTCCGGCGCCCGTGGTCACGGCAAGCGTGCGTTCGCTGGCGATGCCGCGGTCGACGAGATAGCGGGCCAGCATGCGGATGCCGTTGCCACACATCTCGGCGGTGCTGCCGTCGGGATTATAGATCTCGAGGCTGAAGCCGGATGATTCGGTGCCGCTCCAGAGGAGAAGACCATCCGCACCGATGCCGAAGTGGCGGTCACAGATGGCGGCGGCCCGGGCAGGCGACATTACGAAGGCAAGGTCATGCACGGCAACGATAACGTAGTCATTGCCGATCCCCTGCCACTTGTAGAATTCAATCGGTTCTGTCATTGATGCGGTCGATGATGGCCTGCGCCACCGAGGCGGTGGTGCTCCCGGCCACGTCGATTCTAACAATATCAGGCATCTTCCGCATCCAGGTAAGCTGCCGTTTGGCGTAGCGGCGGCTCTTCTGTTTTATGGCGGCGGCCGCATCGCCGATGCCGATGAGCCCATCGAGATAAGAAGAGATCTCAGGAAAGCCGATCGCCCGGGAAGCGGTCCGCGAGACTTCTGCCAGGCGCGCGGCGCGCACTTCCTCGATAGCGCCGCCGGCGAGCATGGTGTCTACCCGCTCCTCGATGAGCCGGTAGATTTCGGCTCGTGGCGCCGTGAGACCGAACGATTTCACGCGATATGGGGATTCCGCGGACCAGAGGCGTTGCCGCTCTGCCGACACGGATCGGCCGTGGCCGGAGGCCGCGGCCTCAGCGGCTTCCAGCGCGCGCAGCAGGCGGCGAGGGTTGTTGCGGTCGATGGCGGCGGCTGCTTCGGGGTCGAGCCTCTCGAGTTCCCTTATTGCGGCGGCCAGGCCTTCCGTGCGTATGAATTCCTGCCATCGGTTGCGGGCCTCTTGATCTGGCTGTCCGGAAAAACTGAAACCACCCAGCAGTGAACGGATATAAAGTCCCGTGCCACCGACCAGGAGCGACAGGTGGCCATGTTCGCTTATCCCCTCAATGAGCGCGGCCGCCTCTCCGGCGAATCTGGCGGCGCTGTATTCCTCCTCGAGGCCGATCGCGCCCACGAGGTGATGCGGGACCGCCGACAACATCGCAGAATCGGGCTGGTCGGTCAGAACCGGCAGACCGCGATATACCTGCATGGAGTCGGCGGACACGATCTCTCCACCACAAAGCTGCGCTACCTCAAAGGCAACGCGGCTCTTGCCCACGGCGGTGGGTCCGAACAGGGCGACGACGAGCGGTTTTTTTCCAGAGGATTCAATCATGTCGAAATTCGTGAGGATCGTCCCGGCGGATGGATTCCGGGCGCGCCCGGCAAATCCTAGCCGTCCGGATCTTCGGGATCTTGCCCGGGCGTCCAGTCTTCCCGGTAGCGGGAAACCCTGAAACGCTGCACCGAGAAATTCTCGGACGGCTCGATCCCGGCTTTCTGGCAGGCGATACCGAGCTGGTGCTCCACCGTCTCCACGCCCTCGAGGTCAGGCAGCAGCACTCCCCGCCGGTAATCACAACCGACAATCACGCCGTAGCGCTTGCTGTCAAGCTGTTCGTGCGAGCTGACGGGCTCGGGAGCGCTGAGGATGTCGACGCTGAAGTGCAGCCCCTCCAGCTCGGCCGCCGAGACTGGCGGGAAACGGGGGTCGCCGAATGCTGCCGATTGCGCGTTGCGAATGATTTCGCGTCCCAGGTCTGCCTCGGCTGGTTCAAGAGTGCCGATGCAGCCGCGCAGGTTCTTGTCTGTCTTGATGCTGACGAAACAGGCTGCCCGTTGGCGGTAGAACTCTTCATCGGGCGGATCGGGTATGGTCAGGAAATCGATAGCCGCCCTGACCACTTCCCTGGCGAACGCGGCAGGATTGGTTTCCGGTAAGACAGTCATGAAATAAGATTGTTTGCGCAGCCAATATCTCCTGCCCCCGGGCCTTGATCTCCTGGCCGCCCGCAGCAGCCGGTGAGCATTTTTTCAGTTGACGACGACCCCGGCGTAGCCCACAACCTGGGCATAATCGCCGGTGACGTCGCCGGAAGTCTCGTATTTGGCCAGCCTGGCTTCGCTGGCTCCAAGCTCGCGGCAAGCGTAGAGCATCGCCGCGGCGGGCGCGACGCCACACATTGAGATGTGGTTCTCCATCACCGTCCGCAGCAGTCCTCCGGGATCGAGCGCCAGCAACCTTTCGAGCGCCAGATGATCTTTTTCCTGGGCCGTGACCTGGCTCTCGTAATGGCTCATGTCCGAGCTGGCGATCACCAGCACCGGCCCCGCTGCCGCCTTGATGGCTGCCGCCACCGCGAGGCCAACGTCACGGCAGGCGTCATTGCTCGTTGTCATCAGCGAGATCGGCACGAACTCCATCTTGCCGACCAGATATTGCAGAAACGGTATCTGGACCTCGACGGAGTGTTCGAACCGGTGGGCCCGTTCATCGGACGCCAGCACCAGGCTGTGGGACACGATTTCCCTGGCAAGGCCGTCCGCGACCCTCGCGTCGCCTGTGGGCAGGCGCCAGACGCCGGCGCTCATGATCGAAGCCTCCGGTCCCAGTCCGGTATGGTTGGGACCGATAATTACAAAGGTTTTCGGTAGTTCGACGGAGCCGAAGACTTCGCCGGCGACCCTGCCGGAATACATGTATCCCGCATGCGGCACCATGACTCCCAGGGCATGCCGTTTAGGTCCGGGACCGATCAGGTCCTTGACGGCCATTTCGAGCTTGGCCCGTGACCCCGGGTAAAACTGGCCGGCGACGGCGGCTTCTCTTACTGGTGAAATCAATGGATCCATGGACACCACCTTTACCTAATCTTCTTCCCATTTGCCGGAATATCAATCGCCCGCGCGAGGAGGCGTCTGAACGCCTTTCAAAGTGGTTGATGTGGCCGACTCGATATTTACATCGGCAAAGTCGCCGGCACCCAGCCCTGAGGAAAAGGGGGAAAAATTGACGATCTTGTTGCCCCGGGTGCGCCCGCGCAGGAGCCCCTCCCCATGGCGGCTGGGTCCCTCGATCAAAACTTCCTCCACCGAGCCAACCAGCCCCTCGTTTTTGGCGAGCGCCATAGCCTGGATCAGACCGACCAGCTCTTGCATGCGCCTTTTTTTCGTGGTCTCCGGGATGCGCCCCGGGAAATCAGCCGCTTCGGTGCCCGGCCGCGGAGAATACAGGAAGGTGAAAGCGCCGTCATAGCGGCACTCGGCCGCGAGGGTCATGGTCCGGTAGAAATCTTCCTCTTTCTCTCCGGGGAAACCAATAATAATGTCTGTGGTCAGCGCTACGCCGGGAACACAGCTGTAGATTCCCGAGACCAGCTCGAGATAATGCTCGCGGGTATAGCCCCTGTTCATACGGCTCAGGATACGGTTGGAGCCGGATTGCACCGGTAGATGCAGGTGCTCGCAAACGGAAGGCAGGTCGCGCATTGCATCGACGAGGTCGTCTCCGAGATCCTTGGGATGGGAAGTAGTGAAGCGGATCCGCCTCAGGCCTTTGATGCCGTCGAGCATACCCAGCAGCGACGAGAAACTCCAGCCACCGCCCAGATCGAGGCCGTAGCTGTTGACATTCTGACCTAACAGCGTTACCTCAACCACGCCCTCGGCGACCAGCCGCTCGACTTCTGCGACGATGTCCGAGGCCGGCCGGCTGCACTCGGGCCCACGCACGCCGGGGACGACGCAGTAACTGCAGAAATTTGTGCATCCGGTTATCACCTGTACCCAGGCGCGATATGGATCGATTCTCCGCGCCGGCAGACCGCCGCTGGGTGCAGACGCAAAGGTGAAGGAACTTGCAGGAGCGGATCCGGCGGCGGTCTCGGCCAGCGCCGCGAGCTCACCGATGTCGCCGGGCCCGAAAGCAATGTCCACAAACGGCAGGTCCCGGAAGATATCCTCGCGGCGGCTCTGGGCGAAACAGCCGGCAATGGCGATCAGCCGGCCGGGGCGCTCGTTCTTGAGGCGCCTGGCCTCCCCCAGCCGCCCCAGCAGCCTCGATTCGGCGCTTTCCCGCACAGAGCAGGTGTTGAAGAGCAGCAGGTCGGCTTCCTCGGGATCGGCCGTTGGCGACCAGCCGTTTTCCTCCAGAACCCCCCGCATGCGCTCCGAATCGTGCTCGTTCATCTGGCAGCCGAAGGTGGTGAGGTGATAACGCCTTTGTAGTTCCTGTTCAGGCATCAATATCCATTGAGCGAAAGGGAGATGTCCGCCGCCCGGAAAAAGACACTTCGAAACCTTCCCTGAATTACTTGGCGTACTCGGTGGCCCGGCTCTCCCGGATCACCGTCACCTTGATCTGACCAGGATAATCGAGCTGCTTCTCGATCTCCTTGGCGATCTCACGGGATAGCAGCGCCGCTTCGGCGTCGTCGATTTCGCCGGGTTTGACCATGACGCGGATCTCACGCCCGGCCTGCATCACGTAGCACTTTTCGACGCCCTTCTTGCTGACGGCGATGTCCTCGAGGGATTCCAGCCGCTTGATATAGCTCTCGAGGCTGTCTCGGCGCGCACCCGGACGGGCGGCGCTGACGGCGTCGGCCGCCTGAACCAGGACCGCTTCGACGGTCTGGGGCTCGATGTCGGAATGGTGGGCTTCGATCGCATGCGAGATCGCCTGCGATTCGCGGTTCTTCTTGGCCAGGTTGGCGCCGATGTCGGCGTGCGTGCCTTCTACCTGGTGGTCGACAGCCTTGCCGATATCGTGCAGCAGGCCGGCGCGGCGCACTATTTTGGTGTTGGCGCCCAGCTCTGCCGCCATGATTCCGGCGAGATGGCTTACTTCCAGGGAATGAGCCAGCACGTTCTGGCCGTAACTGGTGCGGTACTTCAGCCGTCCCAGGAGCTTTACCAGGTTCTCGGGAACGCCGTGGACGTTGGCCTCAAGCGTTGCCTGCTCTCCCGCCTCGAGAATCGCTTTCTCGACCTCGGCCTTGGCCTGCTTGTAGGTATCCTCGATCCTGGCCGGATGGATGCGGCCGTCGGAGAGCAGTTTGGTCAGGGTGAGGCGGGCGATTTCACGCTTTACTCCGTCAAAACCGCTCAAGACCACGGCTTCCGGCGTATCGTCGATGATTACGTCGATGCCGCTGATGTTCTCCAGGGCACGGATGTTGCGCCCCTCACGGCCGATGATGCGGCCCTTCATCTCGTCTGAGGGCAGCGGCACCACGGAAACAGTGGTCTCGGCGGCGTGGTTGGCGGCAGTCCGCTGGATGCTCAAAGAAAGGATGTTGCGCGCCCGGCGCTCTGATTCGCGGCGGGTCTCCTCTTCGACACTGCGGATGATCTTGGCCATGTCGTACCGAGCCTCTTCTTCCACCTGCTTCATGAGGAGCTCCTTGGCCTGCGTGCTGGACAGGCCGGAAATCCGTTCGAGCTGCCGGCGCTGGTCCTCGAGAGCCTGCTGCAGCTCTTCCCCCACTTTCTTGGCGTTCTGCTCGCGGTCGGCAATCGATTGCTCGCGCCGCTGGATGTCTTTCTCGCGGTCGGCGGTGACCTTATCCTTGTCCTCCAGCCGCTGCTCTCCCTTGAGGATTTCCGCGCGGCGCTCCTTGAGCTCCGCCTCTACCTCCTCGCGAAGACGTTGGGCCTCCTCCCGGGCCTCCACCTGCGCCGTGCGTTGCATGGTTTCGATCTCTTTGGCCGCGTCGGCACGCAGCTTTTCAACATCGCTCTCGGCAGATGATATGCGTGCTTCTGTCATCATCTTTCTCAGGAAGAAGCCTGCGGCGAGAGCGATGACCGCGACGATTATCGCAATCAAGGCTGTGATCATTTCCTCTCCAATCTCTCCATGAGCCGTCCGGCATGATTCAGTTTCCACGCCAGCCGGCAATTAAGTTGCCTGCATCCACGCCCGGAAACGCAAAAAGCCGAGCATCTGCTCGGCTATAAGGTTCCTTTGAGAATGCGACAAATGCGCCTGTAGTTGAAAACGCCCCGTCGCCCGGTTATGAGAAATTAGTGAAAATTACAAGATCTTTATGAAAATGACCGGATCTGTTTCACTAAGCCCGATGGCTGTTGCTGGTTGCCAATTCCTGAAAACAAAGAAACCGAAAATTTCGATTTAACGAATATGAGCAGATGATTGTGGAACATTTTCATTCTACCGCCGCCGAGACGGCAGTGTCAATAAAATGCGGCACGCCCGAGGGGCTCCGAGTAGTGGCTGAATACAGGTGCTTCACTGGTTGAAACAGATGGGGCGCGGCGAAGCCGCGCCCCATCGAACTAACTCAAAA
>JAJZQT010000066.1 GCA_021803005.1 Actinomycetes bacterium | reverse complement strand
CTGCGAATCGGCAGATAGAGATTGATGGACAGTCCGAGCGCCAGAAAGGCCGCCGCCAGAAGAACCGTCTTCGGCTTAAGGAGCTCCCGCCAGGGCCTGAGCACGAAGAACCCGGCCAGCAGCACCGGCAGGAAAAAAAGCAGTGAGGGATGATAGGCAAGGCCAAAACCGGTCAAAAGCGCAGCCCCCCAGAACAACTTCACACTGCCGCCGCGATGCCAGAGCAGGAGTATGATCAGCAGGAAGGTGATTACCACGACGACGCCGTTGTAAGGTTCCGCCACCGAAGCATGCGCCCAGTACTGTCCGCCCAGCCCCAGGGTGGCTGCCGCGATCAGGGCCGGCAGCCAGCGGTCGAAGAGCATGATCACCAGGGTGAACACCGCCGACACGCCGATCGCTCCCACGAGCGCCGAGAGCAGGTTAACGCGCGCGGCCATGTTGCTGTACCAGACCAGATGGGAAAACATCCAGGAGATGATGGTGTAGGCCGGCGATCCCGGCGAGTGGCTTATGCCCAGAGTAGCTCCGGCGGCTTGCCATTCACCGCTATCGGATGCGAGGACACCAGGCGCGGAGGTGTAACAGTAGAGCGAGAAAAAAACAGCGCCCGACAGGACAGCGCCAATCGTCCGCGGTTTTGGCAGAAAGTGCCCGGCCTTTGCCAGGAATCCTGTTGCGGTCATTCGATCTCGGGCACGGCGTCATCGCCGGCGCCGGCATCCTCCGCCAGGGAGCGTTCCTGCCTCGGGGCCTTTTTGAGGATCCGCCCCAGGTCCTCCTCGCCGATGAGCACCCTGCGCGGCTTGCTGCCCTCATAACCACTGATGACGCCGCGGCGCTCGAGCATGTCGATGAGGCGGCCGGCGCGGGTATAGCCGACCCGCAGCCGGCGCTGCAGGATGGATACCGATGCCGACCCGGCCTCTACCACCAGTCGCATGGCCTCTGGCAGAAGTTCGTCCTCGTCGGCGGGAAGATTGCCGTCGCCGTCATCCACCTTTCCCTCCAGCAGCTCCATTTCGAAATCGGGCTTGAGCTGGCTCTTGCAACGGTCTGTGAGCAGCTTGATCTCTTCCTCGGAGATATAGGCTCCCTGCACGCGCCTCAACTGGGAGGAGCCCAGGGGCCGGAAGAGCATGTCGCCCTGCCCCAGGAGGCTCTCGGCGCCGTTGGTGTCGAGAATGACACGCGAGTCGATCTGTGATGAAACGGCAAAAGCGATGCGCGAGGGCACATTGGCCTTGATCATGCCGGTGATGACATCTACGGACGGACGCTGAGTCGCCAGCACCAGGTGGATGCCAACCGCTCGCGATTTTTGCGCCAGGCGGATGATGGCGCCCTCGACGTCGGCCGGAGCCACCATCATCAGGTCGGCCAGCTCGTCAACCACCAGGATCACGTAAGGCAGAGCCTTCTGGCCGCGCCGCACGCGGGTCTTGTTGAGCTCATCCAGATGCTTGGCCTTGACCAGTTCCATCTGGCCGTAGCGCGACTCCATCTCCTCGACCAGATTTGCCAGCACGTTGGCGGCGTCCTTCATGACCGTAACCACCGGCGTCAGCAGATGAGGAATCCCCTCGAAGTGGCTGAGCTCGACGCGCTTGGGGTCGATCAGGATCATGCGCACATCATCCGGCGTGCAACGCAAAAGGATCGAGGAGACGATGCAGTTGATGCAGCCGCTCTTTCCTGAACCGGTGGTGCCGGCTACCAGCAGATGCGGCATCTGCGCCAGGTCGGCGAAAACGGGCTTTCCTGCGATGTCCTTACCCAGCCAGACCGAAAGCGGACCTGATTTCCTGGGGAAATCCTTGTAGATGTCGCCGAGGGTGACCATGTTGGGATTGAGATTGGGGACCTCGACGCCCACGGCGGATTTGCCCGGGATCGGCGCCAGGATCCTGATATCGGTGGTCGCCAGCGCATAGGCGATGTCATTCTTCAGAGTGCTTACCTTGTTGACCTTGATGCCAGGCGCCAGCTGCAGCTCGTAGCGGGTCACGCGCGGGCCGGATTCGGTGCCGATGACCCTGGCCTCAATGCCGAAGCTCATCAGCGTTTCCTCGAGCACCCGGCTGATGCGGTCGAGATTGTCGACGGATCTCCCCTCGCGGTCACGGCTCTTCCTGAGCAGTTCGCGCTCCGGCAGCACATAGATCGCCGCCTGCTCGATCTCTTCGTCGCTGATAGGGAAAAGCTCTTCCTGCAGCGGAGCTGCGCCGTTACCTGCTTCATCGCCGATATCGGCAAAGGGGTCGGCGCCCGGCTTTGTTTCGATCGCGGCCGCAGCCGAGGAGTCCGCCGGCGGAGCGCCTTCCGGATCGACCAGCGCCAGCGCCGGTTTTCCCTGAAAGATGTCCGGATAGGTTGCGGCGCCGTCCAGTGGCATGCCCTCTCCCCCGTCGCCCGCAACTGAGTCGCCGAGCACGGGACGCCCGGCCAGCGACTCCGGATCGACTCCAAAGGGAACCGGCCCCGCCGACTCGCCGCCGGCCATGGCCATGGCGGCGCCCTCAGTCTGCATGGCGGCACCGGCGGTGCGCCGTTCCGTCAAGGTATGCCCCAGCTGCACCGTGGACTGCCTGGCCCGCACCGCGGCCTTCCTGGCCCCGGAGCCTGTGGCCATCAAAACGATCCGAACCGAGGCGCCGGTTATTAAAAAGAGCGAAGAAAGCAGCAGGAAGATGACCGAGACCGAGCTGCCGGCGTCGCCCAGAAGCGAGCCTGTAATCCAGTAGAGCGCATCGCCGGCGATGCCTCCGTGGGCGGAGAAGTAGGCGCTCTGGAAGAATTCCTCGTGGGACGGCTCGGAGCCCAGCACCGAGAGGGTGTTAGCGCCAAACACCAGAAACAGGCACGCCAGCCCGAGCCCGACGCCAACCTGAAAGCCTCGCGGCCCTCTGGGAGCTTCGGGAAAGATGAGATATGCGGCGGCAATGATGCAGGCCGGCGGCGCCAGGTAAACCATGACTCCGAAAAGATATCTGAGGGCGGATTCCGCGGCGGAGCCCGCCAGGCCTCCCGACCAGCCCAGGTAAAGCACCAGCGCCAGGAAACATCCGGCCAGAGCCAACGCCAGGCCACCGAGCTCGCGCAGCCGGCGCAGGTCAAGACCGCCGGAGCGCCGCTTGCGCTTCGGTGCTTTCCTCCGCGCTGTTTTCGTCGTTCGTGCCTGCTTTTTCGTCTTGCGGGCCATCCCTTTCCCCCTAGACCTCGACCACGATCACCATGATCAGCGGCCGTTTCTTGGTCTTCTTGTACAGGAACTTGGCCAGGCGGCTGTGGATGTGGTCCTGCAGGATCCCGGGGTCGGTGATCGCCAGGCGGGCGCTTTCCTTCATTATTTCCTTTACGAGCCCGGAAACCTCTTTCATCAGCTCGCGGCGGTTGCCCATGTAGACAAAACCCTTGGCGGTGACGTCCGGCGGCGCCACGACCGAGCCGTCCTGCTCGCGCACCGGCGCCACGACGATGAAGGTGCCGTCCCGCGAAAGCTTCTGCCGGTCGCGCAGGGTGACGTCCTGGATGTCGCCGACGTCGAGCCCGTCCACGAAGGTCATGCCGGCGTCGATCTTGTTCACTATCCTGACCTGGCCGCCGGACGCCTGGATGACGTCGCCGTTGGCGGCCATGATAATACGCTTCCTGTCCATGCCCATCTCCTCCGCCAGCTCCGCGTGGAAGAAAAGGTGCCGGTACTCGCCATGGATCGGCATGAAATATTTCGGCTGGGTCAGGTTGATAATCATCTTCAGCTCTTCACGCGAAGCGTGTCCGGAGACATGCACCGGCGCCACCGATTCGTAAACGACGCGCACCCCCCGCTTGAACAGCTGGTTGATGACGGTGTGGACGCTCACCTCGTTGCCGGGAACCGGCCGCGCCGACAGGATGACGGTATCGCCGGGCGCCAGTTTTACCTTTTTATGGTCGCCGAAAGCCATCCGGGTCAGAGCCGAGAGCGGTTCCCCCTGGCTGCCGCTGGAGAGGATGACGATCTTGGAAGGCTTGTAGTTGTCGATCTCGCGCAGGCTGATGAGCATATCCTCGGGAATGGTGAGGTAACCCAGCTCGCGCGCCATCTCGGCGTTGCGCACCATCGAACGCCCAACGATCGCCAGCTTGCGCCGGTGCTTGCGGGCGACATCGACTATCTGCTGGATGCGGTGGATATGCGATGCGAACGAGGCGGCAATGATCCGCCCCTGGGCCAGCCTGAAGGTCTGCTCGAGGGTCTTGCCGACCGATTTCTCCGGACCGGTGACGCCCTCGACCTCGGCATTAGTCGAATCGGAAAGCAGCAGCAGGACCCCCTGCGTTCCCAGCTCGCCGAACTTGCCCATGTTGGTGCGCCGCCCGTCGATGGGATTGGGATCGAGCTTGAAGTCGCCCGTGTGCACTACGGTTCCCACCGGGGTCGTGATCGCCAGGGCGATGCCGTCGGGAATGCTGTGGGTGACGCTGATGAACTCACAATGGAAGGGCCCAATCTGCTTGGGATGGTCGGCGACGATCTCGCGCAGGTCGACGACGTCCGCCAGGCCGTGCTCCTCGAGTTTGTTCTTGACCAGGCCCAGTGTCAGCCGGGTGCCGTACACGGGCACGTTGATCTCCCGCAGGAAGAATGGCAACGCCCCCACGTGGTCCTCATGTCCGTGTGTCAGAAGCACCGCTTCGACCTGGTCGGCGCGGTCCCTGATGTAAGAGAAATCGGGGATGATGAGGTCTATTCCCAGGAGCTCGTCCTTGGGGAAGCTCAGGCCGGCATCGATAATCAGCATGCGCCCGCCGTACTCCATGACCATCATGTTTTTCCCGATCTCGCCCAGTCCGCCTAGCGGGATGATCTTTAATTTATTTAATTTATCTTTGTTAGCTATAATTGTCTCCGTTTATGGAAGGGTCAGGTATTGGAATTTGAGGCAGGAATGCTCGCGGGCAGGCTCTGCCCCGATATAGGACTTCGCTTCGGGCGGGAAAACTCCTGCCGGGGCCCCGCGCACTCAGGCTAGGCGTGCTGCTGGAGCAGCTCAAGCGACTCCAGGACCCGGCGCAGCTCCACTTTCTCTTCGTCGGTCGCCGGCACGAGCGGCAACCGTACGTCGCCGACTTTATGGCCCATCATGTTGAGCGCCGCCTTGATCATGATCGGGTTCGAGGTCAGGAAGAGGACCTCGTAGAGAGGCTTGAGGCTGTCGTCTATGGCCCTGGCCTCGTCAACCCTGCCGGCCCGGTGCAATTCAACCATCTGCTTCATCTGCGGACCGACGATGTGGGAAGCCACGCAGATGCCGCCCCAGCCGCCCATCTCGAGCAGAGGGAAGACCATGTCGTCATTGCCGGCGTAGATGCCCATGTCGCAGATCTCCGTCAGGCGGCGCGCTTCTTCCAGGTCGGGATTGGCCTGCTTGACGGCGACGATGTTATCGATCCGGTTGAGCTCGGCCAGCGTCTCGGGTTCGATGTTGGTCACGCAGCGGCCGGGGATGTTATAGATGATGACCGGTTTGCCCTGAGCGGCCTCGGCCAGCGCTTCGAAATGGGCGATGATGCCGGCCTTCGGCGGCTTGTTGTAATAGGGAGTCACCGCCAGGATGGCGTCGATTCCCTTTTCACTGGCCCGGTGCGTCAGCTCGACGCTGTGAGCGGTGTCGTTTGAGCCGGTGCCGGCGATGACGGTGGCGCGGCCGGCTACAGCATCGCAGACGACACGGATGAGGTCGATCTTCTCGTTGTCGGTAAGCGTCGGCGATTCGCCGGTGGTGCCGCTGACAACCAGTCCGTCCGATCCGTTCTCGACCAGAAAGCTGGCGAGGGCGGCCGTGCCCTCAAAATTCACGGAACCGTCCCTGTGGAACGAGGTGACCATGGCTGTGAGTATGTCTCCAACAGATTTATTCATTTTCGTCCCTAAAAGTTAGCGTGATCATTGACAGTAAGCCTATTATTATTCCAGATTTGGACCCGGAATAACATGATTTCACGGTTCCGGCGCCAGCGTGCGGCCGGCCGTTACATAATCTTCTCCAGGCCCACGACCAATCTCTCCTCCAGGCCGGCCACCCTTTGGACCGCCAGGATGACTCCCGGCATGAAGGATTCCCGTGATATGGAATCATGCCGCAACGAGAGCGTCTGGCCCCGGCCGCCGAAAACGACTTCCTGATGAGCGACAAGTCCGGGCAGGCGGACGCTGTGAATCGGCACGCCTTCATGGACGAATCCACGGGCGGCGTTGCCCTCTGGCCCCGGCAGGTCCGGCTGCTGCTGGCGCCCGCCGGCGATGAGCTCGGCCGTCCTTAGCGAGGTTCCCGAGGGAGCATCGAGCTTCTGGTCATGATGAAGCTCGACTATCTCGCAATCCGGCATATAGCGGGCGATGGTCCGGGCTGCCTCCATCATCAGCACGGCGCCGATGGCGAAATTGGGGGCCAGGAAGCAGTTGCGGCCGGCTGACTCTGCCCGCGCCCTGATTGCGGCCAGCTGCTCCGGCGACAGGCCGGTGGTGCCGACCACGCAGTGCACGCCGGCGTCCAGGCAGGCGATGACGCCATCGAAGACCGCGGCGGGTGTGGTGAAATCAACGGCGACCCCGGGCTTCTCCGCCTCGAGGCACGAAGCCAGATTTTCGTAGAGGGGAATCCCGGAGATGCCGAAAGCCTCGCGGGCGCCGGAATCTGAGAAAGCCGGATCGACAGCCGCCGCCAGCTCGAGACCGTCCGCGGCCGTCACCGCATCGCAGGTCGTTCGGCCCATCTTTCCCATGGCTCCGTTGACGAGCACTCTGATCATCGACATCCTTCCCGCAGATTACCTGTGGGATAAGACTCTAACAAAACCAGGTGGTGCAGTGCTACTTTTCAAGAATCCGAACCATTCTCCCGCGGGAAAGCAGCTACTGCGTCAGGCGCCGCGATCGGCGGCGACACGGGCGATCAACGCCAGCGGCGCTGTGTCGAACTCGCCGGCGGCGGCCGCCAATGACTCGTTCGCCTGGTCAACGAGCGCGAGCGCCCGGCTCCGCGCCTCATCGAGCGCCCCGGTATTCCGGACGCGGCTGCAGATCTCATCGATCTCCGGGGCGCTTAAATCCTCGCCGAGCAGGTTCAGCAGAGATCCGTCCCGCTCAAGCGCCATCACCAGCGGCAGCGTCACCGTGCCATCGCGAAGATCGGCGCCGGCGCGTTTGCCGATGGCGCCGGTGTCGCCGGAAAAATCCAGTATGTCGTCGGCGACCTGAAAAGCGAGACCCAGGTTCAGGCCGAAGTCGCGCATCGCCGCCACCACCGGCCCGGAACAATTGCCGAGCACGGCGCCGAGCATGCACGCGGTGGAAAACAGGCTGGCGGTCTTTAGCCGGCAGCGTTCGAAGTAGGCATCCGGCGAGAGTCCGAAATCGCGCGTCTGCTCCATTTGCAGCAGCTCGCCGAGACTCAGGTCCAGGCTGGCGTCCGAAAGCAGGGCTACGCATCGCGCCGATCCGGTGGCGGTCAGGATTTTAAAAGCTGAAGAGAAGAGATAATCGCCGGCGGAGATACTGATGCCGCGGCCGTATTTTGCCGCCAGCGTCGGTTTTCCCCGTCGAAGGTCGGCGCCATCGAGAATATCGTCATGGACGAGCGTCGCCATGTGAACCAGCTCCACGGCGGCGGCAGCGGCATGATGGGCTTCCCCGATCGAAGCCCCCCGGGGAGTGGAAAGGAAAACCAGCAGCGGCCTCAGGCGCTTGCCGCCGGCCTCGAGCGTCAGCAGGCAGGATTCCCCCAGCGAGCCGCCGGGCTCCCCGCTGACCGCCGCCAGCTGCCGCTCGCAGCCGGCCATGTCCCCGGCGAAATTTTCCCAGTAGGCGGCCTTGAATAGCTCCAGCGGCGCGGCGTTGCTCATGGAGCCCTTTACGAAACCGCTCAAGCCGTGCCCCAGTGCAGCGCGATGATGCTTCCCGCAAGCAGCCGGTAGTTGACGTCGTTGAGCCCCGCCTGCTCCATGATCTCCAGAAGCCTGGGCGCGGGCGGAAAGCGCCTTACCGATGAGGGAAGATATGTATAGGCCGCATTGCGGGGCGCCACCAGCCGTCCGATCGCGGGCACCATACGGTCGAACCAGACGCCGTAGAACTGCTTGAAAGGTTTCAGCGTCGGCTGGGTTATTTCCAGGCAGACCACCCGTCCGCCGGGTTTGACCACCCTGGCCATCTCCGAGAAAACCCCATCGATGTCATCGATGTTGCGAACGCCGAAACCGACGGTGGCGCAATCGAATCGGCCGCCGTCGAATTCGAGATGCGTGGCGTCCCCCCAGCGGAAATCAACCGGCTTCCCCTTCCTCCTGGCTTTCTCCCTGGCGACATCGAGCATGCGGCGGCTGAAATCAACGCCGGTCACCGATCCCAGCGGCCCCACGGCGTCAAAAAGGCCGAAAGCGAAATCGCCGGTCCCGCAGCAGACGTCGAGCGCCGAGCCGCCCGCGCCCGGAGCCGCCAGCTCCACTCCCAGGCGCCGCCAGCGATGATGCATGCCCGCGGTCATCACGGTGTTCATCGCGTCATAACGCCGGGCGATGCCTCCAAACATGGAACGCACGCGTCCCGGCTCGGGATCGGCCAGCGATGGTTGCGGTTTGGCGTTCGTGTTTAAGTTCATCCCTCCCAGCGCTCGTAAAGTCGATTGGGGATCTTCAGCTGGTCAAGCACCTTGCCGGCAACGAAATCAACCAGGTCCTCCACTGTCTGCGGATGATGGTAGAAGCCGGGCATTGCCGGCACCACCAGCGCCCCGGCACGCCTGACCCGCAGCATGTTCTTCAGGTGGATCTCACTCAGCGGCGTCTCACGGGGAACCAGAACCAGCGGCCGCGATTCCTTGAGCATGACATCAGCAACGCGGTGGATGAGATTGCGGGTCACGCCGGCGGCGATACTCGCAAGCGTGGACATCGAGCAGGGACAGATGACCGCGGCGTCGGCCAGCGAGCTGCCGCTGGCGAAGCTGCTGGACATGTCCGGGGGATCCGCCAGCCGCAGGTCATCGCCCAGTTCATAATGGGAAAGGAAAGAGGTTACCACCGAATCCCGCCCGGCATCCGGCGCCAGGGCCGACTCCTCTTCCTCACGAATGACCGCCACGGCGCCATCGGAAATGCAGACAGTGATCTCGTTTTCAGATTGCGAGAGGGCCCTGAGCAGGCGGCCGCCGTAGATGGAGCCGCTGGCGCCGCTGATGCCAACAAAAATCTTCATAGATTCCAAATTTTAACTGAGCCGGGAGGCAATCGCCAGCATCCGCCCCAGTTCCCGGGCGTTGTTGATCGCGTACCCCCGCCAGTCGTTGTTGAAATATATGTAGAAGTCGGCGCCCTCAGCTGTCAGGTCCCGGATGCGCCCGGCCCACCGCTGCAGCTGATCGCTGCTGTAGCGGCCCTCTTCCTCACCGTAATGAAAACGCAGGTAGGTCCAGCCGGCGGTCAGAATCACCTCCCGGGGACGGTCCGGATGGTCCCCGATCACGAGGGCCGCCCCCGCCCTTTCGAGGATGTCGTAGACCTCGCCGCAGAACCAGCTGGG